>JADGFH010000275.1 GCA_016743925.1 Labilibaculum sp. | reverse complement strand
GGCAATGCTCCCGAATAGTTCTCACCATCGAAAAAAGTAAAGGCCTCCTCCTCTATTTGCTGTTCCGTTTTTCCTCCACTAAAACTTTGCGCATTCACCAAATGAATGAAGAAAAAAGAAACAAAAAGTAAGCTGTAGTGTAATTTCATTTTATTATTCATAGAATCAATTTCTTGAAAATGGAATTTGCTCTAACATAAGATGCTTTCTTCCAGTTAACAACAAAAAAATAAAAACCTGTAATTCCAGTAACTAACTCATGTAAATTGCAGGACTTAACAAAAAGTCAATATAGTAAATATTTTATAACAAAGATAATATATAATGTGTAAGTACGAAATTCGAAAAGACGGATAACAATTAACAAAATATTGAAATCTTCAGGCAAAAAAGAAATTACAAAAACATCTTTTGAAAAGCTTTTTTTTTTAACTTCAATGGTTGATAATTTTAACAAGAAAAATTCGTACCTATATTCTTATAAAGGTATATTTGTATTTCAAATATTGAATCAATGACACAATTAAAAGAAGGAGATATAGCACCAGAATTCACTGGCTTAAATCAAGATGAAAAGGAACTAAAGCTATCTGATTTTATAGGAAAAAAAGTCATTCTTTACTTTTACCCAAAAGACAACACTCCTGGATGTACAGCTGAATCATGTAATTTAAACGAAAATTACGATGAGCTTACAAAAAAAGGTTTTGAAGTAATTGGAGTAAGTCCTGATAAAATTGCATCGCACCAAAAATTTATTGCAAAATATAATTTGGCATTTAATTTAATTGCTGATACAGAAAAAGAAATTTTGGAGGCGTATGGAGCTTGGGGTGAAAAAAAATTATATGGAAAAACCTATATGGGAGTTCTTAGAACCACTTTCGTGATTTCGGAAAAAGGAATAATCGAAAAAGTTTTTCCAAAGGTAAAAACTAAAGATCATACCAATCAGATTCTTTCTGAAATGGGCTTACAATAAAAAATAAATAATTGAATAATATATTATGAGCGCAAAAGACGTTGCAGAAATCAACAAAGAAAAGCTGAAAGCACTTCAGCTAACCATGGAGAAAATTGATAAGACCTATGGTAAAGGTGCTATCATGAAAATGGGCGATAATGTCATTGAAGATATACCAACCATTTCTACAGGATCTTTATCCTTAGATATGGCTTTGGGTGTGGGTGGACTTCCTCGAGGAAGAATCATTGAAATTTATGGTCCAGAATCTTCAGGTAAAACAACCTTAGCCATTCACGCTATTGCAGAAACACAAAAATCAGGTGGTATTGCAGCAATTATCGATGCAGAACATGCATTTGATCGTTCGTATGCTGAAAGATTAGGTGTTGATACTGAAAACCTATTAATATCTCAGCCAGATAATGGTGAACAAGCATTAGAAATTACAGATCAATTAATTCGCTCTTCGGCGATTGATTTGGTAGTAATTGACTCGGTTGCAGCCTTAACTCCAAAAGCTGAAATTGAAGGCGAAATGGGTGAATCAAAAATGGGTTTACAAGCTCGTTTAATGTCTCAAGCTCTTCGTAAATTAACTGGTAACATCAACAAAACAAACACAACTTGTATTTTTATTAACCAGTTGCGTGAGAAAATTGGTGTGATGTTTGGTAACCCTGAAACAACTACTGGTGGTAATGCACTTAAATTTTACGCTTCGGTTCGTTTAGATATCAGAAGAATTGGACAAATTAAAGATGGCGATGAAGTTAATGGTAACCACACACGTGTGAAGGTTGTTAAAAACAAAGTTGCTCCTCCATTCCGTAAAGCTGAATTCGATATCATTTATGGTGAAGGTATTTCGAAAACTGGTGAAATCATTGACTTAGGTGTTAATTACAACATCATTAAAAAGAGTGGTTCATGGTTTTCATACGGCGATACTAAATTAGGACAAGGTCGTGAAGGTGTTAGAAGATTACTTACTGATAACCTTGAATTAGCAGAAGAATTAGAAGCTAAGATTATTGATGCGATCAATACTCCTGCAGAATAATTTATTCTAAAATAATATAAAAAAAGACTCTCGCACTGCGAGGGTCTTTTTTTTGATCTAAAATAAATATTGTCCAATTTTCTGTATTGTGCTATCCGCCCAAACCCAACTTCATCCCTTTGGCATGATCCAAAAAAAGAAGATAAATAAATCAAGACTATTTTCTTGAGACTAGCTGTATTTATGGATGGGCGAACACTCCGTTTTTTGGGCGAGTAAGCAAAAATTTGGGCGAATACATAGCGAATTCGGGCGAGTGTTCAGGGAATATGGGCTGGCATTTAGCAATTTGGGCGAAGGTTCGGCGAACTCGGGCGAACACTTTCCGAACTCGTGCGAGCAATTTCCGAAAGTGGCGAAGCTTCTCCATTTTGGGCGAGCAGTGGCCAATTTCGCCGATCTTCAATCCAAACAATCTACTTCCTCGCCCAAATCAAAATGAATCGTTTTTGTTTTGTTATAGTTTGTTTCTGATGTAAAACAATCCATTTCAAATACCTTATCAATAAGGCAATAGTAACGGTATATAAGTCCAAATATTTATAAGCAAATAAACAAGCCCGGAGCAGAATCCACGAAATATCTATATGATTTTAAACTTATTGGATGATTACTTTAACTTATCTCCATCCTGTAGTTTTAGGAATTAAATACTATAAACTCGTATTTTAGTTTTGCTAGGAAACCCAAAACACTATTGATCTAAAATAGGTGTCAACTTTTAATTCTAAAAAAAACCAATTTCTATTTTCTTCATCAATTCATAAAATCACATCAGATATACACAATACACCCCTACGGCAATTTCATACCTAATCAATCATTGATAATTGTTCTTTCTTCCTTACATTTACGATGCTAAAACTTATTTAAATCAACAAACACATACCATCATGAAAAACAAAAACCTTTTGCTAGGCTTGGCACTTGTTACCGGATTAACATCCTGTCAACAAAAAGCTGAGGAACCAAAAGATGATTCATCTTACAAAACACCCGAAACCAAATTGGAATCAGACATCATGACTCCAGAGGTTCTATGGTCGTTTGGACGCATGGGCGGAGAAAGCATCTCTCCTGATGAAAAAACGGTTCTTTACGGAGTTACCTACTTCAACAAAGAAGAAAATAAATCATACAGAGACCTTTACACGCTACCTGTAGCAGGCGGTGATGCTACACAAATCACAAACACCAAAGGAAAAGAATTTGGTGAAAGCTGGACAAAGGATGGTAAAATTGCTTTCATGTCGACAGAAAGTGGTTCGGTACAAGTCTGGGAAATGAATGCGGACGGAACCAAAAGAGTTCAATTGACAGCTATTAAAGGCGGTATTTCTGGTTTTAAATTTTCGCCAGACGAATCAAAAATAGTTTATTCTGCCGAGGTAAAATTAGAAGAGAATGTTCAAGACAAGCATCCTGATTTAGACAAGGCAAATGCGCGTGTTATTGAAGATGAATTTTATCGCCATTGGGATAATTGGGTAGAAACTTACACTCACCTTTTTGTTGCTGATCTTACAAAAGGAGCAATACTTAAAGATGGAAAAGACATGATGCCTGGTGAAAAATGGGAAGCTCCTGTTCGTCCTTGGGGTGGAATGGAACAAGTTGGCTGGACCGTTGATGGAAAAAACATCGCTTATTCTTCTCGTAAAAAAACGGGAGTTGCTTATGCTACCTCAACCAATACAGATATCTATTTCTACAATGTAGAAAATGGAGAAACCAAGAACATGACCGAAGGAATGATGGGATACGATCAAAACATCGCATTCTCTCCTGATGGCAAATACATGGCTTGGGAAAGTATGGAACGCGAAGGTTATGAGGCCGATCAAATTAGATTATTCTTATTGGATTTAGCTACTGGCGAGAAAAAATACATAAACAAAGGATTCGATCAGAATGTTGGTCACCTAACATGGACAAAGGATAGCAAGTCGATCTACTTTATTTCTGACTGGCATGCTACGGATGAAATTTACCGTATGGATATTGCGGATGCTAAAATTCACAAAATCACAGAAGGTGTTCACAACTACCAATCGATTCATCCTGTTGGCGACAAATTGATTGCAAAGCGCGTATCAATGAGTAAGCCTGCTGAATTGTACAATGTAGATGCAACATCGGGCGAAGCAACAGAAATCACTTTCATAAACAAACACATTTTAGATCAGCTTAGCCTAGCTACAGTTGAAAAAAGATGGGTAAAAACAACTGACAACAAGCAAATGTTGGTATGGGTAATTAAACCTCCACATTTCGACGCAAACAAAAAATACCCTGCTTTACTTTACTGCCAAGGCGGACCACAAGGAACTGTTTCGCAGTTTTGGAGCTATCGTTGGAATTTTCAAATGATGGCTGCAAACGACTATATTGTTGTTGCCCCTAACCGAAGAGGCCTTCCTGGTTTTGGCAAAGAATGGTGTGAGCAAATTTCTGGCGATTATGGCGGACAAAACATGAAAGATTACCTTTCGGCTATCGATAATGTAAAAGCTGAGAAGTATGTTGATGAAGATCGCTTAGGTTGTGTTGGTGCATCTTATGGTGGATTCTCTGCTTTCTGGCTAGCTGGTAATCACAACAAAAGATTCAAGGCATTTATTGCGCACGATGGTATGTTCAACTTAGAAGCACAATATCTTGAGACAGAAGAAATGTGGTTTGTAAATTGGGATCTTGGTGGCCCTTTCTGGGATAAGAGTAACAAGATTGCTCAGCGTTCTTACGCTAACTCACCTCACAAATTTGTTGACAAGTGGGATACTCCAATCATGGTTATTCATGGCGAAAAAGATTATCGTATTGTAGCTTCTCAAGGCATGCAAGCATTTAACGCTGCACGTTTAAGAGGAATACCTGCTAAATATTTATATTTCCCAGAGGAAAACCATTGGGTGCTTGGTGCACAAAATGGAATCTTATGGCAACGAGAATTTGCTAGCTGGTTAGATAAATGGTTAAAGAAATAGATCTTAGATCTGATAGAATAGAATTATCCCTGCCATATTTTGGTGGGGATTTTTTGTTTCCATTCCATATTCAATTTTAGCTAATTATTTTACCTAAGTTTGCAAAAATATTTTCTCGAGTTATGAAGAAGTTTCTGTTATCAACAACTGTACTTGCCATTATTGCTTGCTTGCTTTGGGCAACTCCATTTACCGCAATCAAAATCGGATTAAGATATTCTACACCATTACAGTTTGCTGGTCTTCGATTCTTTCTATCTGGCCTAATTATCCTTCCTTTTATCAAGGATTTAAAATACAAGGTGCTAGAATCTAAAAAAAGGTGGCGTTTTATTCTTTGGGTTGCCTTATTACAAACAACTTTCCTTTACGGATTATTTTATACTGGTATTAGTTTTTTACCAGGAGCTTTAGGAGCAATGCTAATTGGATCCCAACCTCTTTTCGCCGCAGTAATGGCTCATATCATGCTAAAAAATGACAAAATGAATTGGCAAAAAATCATGGCCATTCTTTTAGGTCTAACTGGTGTTTGCATCATTAGCTTGGGAAGAGCAGATTTTGTTCTTTCTACAACAATTCCTCTTGGTGTTGGAATCTTAATTCTTAATAATATTGTAGGAAGTACCGGGAATGTAATTGTTTCACGAGATGCCAAAGATATGCCTCCTCGTGTTTTAGCTTCCTTCTCGATGATTATTGGAGGAGCTGTATTAATGCTCATTTCAATCCCTATTGAAAATCCATCATGGACTACTATTCACCCAAACGAATATTACATTTCATTAGCTTGGCTAGCGATGGTTTCGGCCTTTGCAATTACAATTTGGTTTGGCTTATTACAACGTCCTGGAGTTAAAGTTTCCAATCTGAACACATGGAAATTTATCATCCCTATTTTTGGCGCATTCTTAAGCTGGATGATTTTACCTAATGAAAATCCAGATATGATTTCAATTCTTGGAATGTGTGTAATTGCATTTAGCTTGCTGTTGGTAAATTTCCTGAACAGAAGGGCTGCATCAAAAAAAGCTTAAATTTAGCTTACTTCCTTTTCTTCTCGCGTCTCACGAGCTTAATCCCCTCTGCGTAATTCATTACTTTGCGAAGAACATCAGACCATAATGCAAAAAACAGAAAAACTGTTCCTAGCCAAACCATTGCCAAATTAAACCAAAAGGTGTCAATATAAAAGGCACCTATACGTTTAACTGGCGAATAAAAATGAGATCGACCAAATCGAGATTCAGGATACATAAAAACAGGATCCTTTTTTTGAATTAATTGATAATCTACTTCAATCATTTTATTTACTTCCGTTCTGTTAAGAACTAAATCAGCTAAACCAGTATTGTAATATTTCTGTTTAAAATCATAAACTCCATCACGTCCAAGAGAATCAACTAAGCGCGAATATTCAAAATCCTTCTTATACCCAGACTCACTTCCTAAACCAACGTAATACAACTTTATTTTATCTAAAAAATGCCTAGTACTTTCTGCTACATTTAAATTAAAATCATAGATATTCAATTCTTTAATCTCAGGAAATACCTCAAAACCCGCTTCTTCTGCTAATCTTTCTATTTCATTTTGAAGCATCATAAAATGAGAATTAGTGTCATCTGCATTCTTTTCAAATTCAATACTTCTTTCACAGTCTAACAAAACAGACTCTATTCTAGGAATTAAAAAGGAACTCTTAAAAGATGCATCGCTAATTCCTTTCTCCTTTTCAAAAAAGTGTTTTTCGAACTCATTATCCTTAAACTGCGTTACAGCAAGAGCTTCATAAGCCCACCTAGTAGTCATCATATCTCCCACGATAGGCACATAAACCTTATCTGTAATTCCTGAATGAAGATCATCAAACTTAATCATTGCACCACCCAAAAGCAGCTGAGGAACCAATATCAATGGAATTAAAATATAAATGGTGATAACTGAATTTAGACCCGCTGAAATATTCAAACCAACCAAATTCGAAAAGCAGGAAGTGGTAAACAACACCAGCCAATAAGAGAAAACCATTCCTTCTATATCAAGAATATAATTGCCTATCAATACAAATGAAATGGATTGTATCGCGGATAAAACAAACAAGAAAATGATCTTAGATGACAAGTAACTAATCCGACACAAATTCAGAAATTTTTCTCGTTGCAGAATCCTTTTATCCCTAATTATTTCCTCTGCACTAACCGTTAATCCTAAAAACATAGAAACCACTACTGACATAAACAAAAACACAGGAAAATTCTTGTTATCGCCAAAGGAGTATCCTGCGGTTGTTGTATATTTTGTGAAGTATCCTAAAATTACCGCCAA
>JADGFH010001057.1 GCA_016743925.1 Labilibaculum sp. | reverse complement strand
ATATATAGGTTGACAGAATGCATTCCAAACATTATCAGCAATTGACATCTTATACAACGGTTGACTAAAATAATCCTCGCTTATTGGTAGTATCTGCAAAATAAAAATAAAACAAAACCAACAAGTACACCAGAAAAAATAGGGTAAAACTAAAGAATTAATCCGCCTTTTAAATTTTCTTATAGTATCTTGCAAAGTTCCCGAGAAATTCTGAAAAAAAAGGTAACCTGACACAAAAAAGAATATAGGAACAGCTATTCTAACAATTCCCTTAGAAATAAAATTTTGTATAATAAAGTTGATTGATAATTCATAAGCATTCATATCTTCATGACAATATGCATGCAATACGACTACCATAATAATGGAAAGAAATGATATCTGTCTAATTTTCTGACTTGTTTGTCTATCCATAATAATATAACATTTATGATATTATCTTTAATAAAACATCACTCATTTATAATTCTTGTTTAATAATCTGGATTTGTAACATTATCAGTTACGAAATATCTTAATTACTTCCTTAATAAAAATAAATACGTAAAAATATAATCTAATGAATGGTCTTAAACCGTTAAATGCTTAGAATATTTTCATTCCACTTATTCATGATGTAATGTAAATCATATTTGATAGCACTCGTCAATGCACCTTTTGATAAATCCTCTTGAAGATCTTCATCGCAACTGAAAGTATCCAAACTTGCCACAAAAGCATCGACATTGTCATTTTCAACTAATAGACCATCCTTATTGTTGTTAATAATATTTCGTGGTCCTGTTGGACAATCAAATGAAACAACAGGAACTCCTACTGATTGTGCTTCCAAAATAAGCATAGGGAAACATTCCTGTTCTGAACATATTAATACAACCCTTGATTTTGATAATTCCTCAAATACAGAATTAGTCTTCCCCTTAAATATTATGCATTTCTGTAACTTTTTATCACAAACTAATTTTTGTATTTGTTTTCCATATTCATTATCTAAAGGTCCATATACAAATAATCTCCAACTAGAATTTTTCTTTGAGAAGATCTCCCAAATTTCGATTAAGAGTTCTATCCGTTTTACTGGAGCAAAACGGAGTATGGTTGAAGCAATCAATTCTTTCTCATTAGAAGGTATTAAGTCTATATTGAAATTTGGAATAACAGGGTTATTAATTACAACAACATTATTCGATTTGTAAAACGATTTTTCTTCATCACTCAGTACAACTAGTCTATCGTATTTCGATTCGATATAATTAAAAACTTTATTTTTCAAAACGTTTTTATCATCATAATACTTAGAGAAGTGGAATTCTTTTACAATTTTCGTTTTTCCACGAGATAAAAAAGGCAAAACATAAGTAATTGGAATATGTGAAGCAACAATAAGGACATCTGGTTTATTCCTATTAATAAATCTTTGAATGGCTATAATATTTTGCAACAACAAAATAATATTTTTTAGAGAAAAATAGCTTATTGATCGATAATAATTAATATGTAAATCTAGGAATTTAACACTTTTATCTAGATCATAAATTAAAGGTCTATTTTTATTCTCGGTACTAACAATTGTAACATCAAATTTGAAATTTGTCACCCAATAATTGGCTTTTATTGCCACCAATTTTTCAATACCACCATGTTCATAAAATTGATCTACTAATAATGCTATTTTTCTCATATTGATATTAATGATTGAAACAAATTATCCCATTTTTTTATAACTTCTTTTGTTTTATATCTTACAACACTCTTTTTCGCAAATACCCCCATCCTATTTCGGAGCCTTTTATTTTCAATCAATTCTAACAATTTGTCTGCAAAATCATAAACAGCTCCATCTTCAATAAGAAAGCCATTTTTGTTATTAATTATTATATCTGACGGACCATGTGGACAATCGAATGCTATAC
>JADGFH010001056.1 GCA_016743925.1 Labilibaculum sp. | reverse complement strand
TGGTAAACGTTTTATTATTTTGCCAAACCCTATGTATGGTTCTTGGGAAAGAGTTGCTTTCAAAGGCGAGAGAGGTTTATCACCTGAGCAAAAGAATGATTTAAGGAAAGAAGTCTTGTTCGGATATAAAGAATTGAAGAACTAATATTAAAAAGTGAGTTTTAGTTATGGATAAATAGATTTTCATTAATTGTAATTAAAATTATTTGTTTAGATCATTCTCTAAAATCATCTTTATATTGCATAATACATGCTTATTCTATGATAAAAAATATTAATTTTGTAATGTTTCATATAAAAAGGGTATTTAAAATTGGACATTCAAATTTTTTATCATTAATTTGCAATTAACTTATAAGGTAAGTGATAATAAAAATAATTCATTTAGATAAAAGGGAAAAGACAAATTTTTATTCTGTAGTTATTGATGATTCTGATGATACAGAATTTGAAAAATTTATTAATAAGTTCACTGATTCTGACTACGAATATGAATTACATCTGATATTAGCTATTTTAAAAAATGTAGTTGGAGATAAAAAAGGGGCTAGAAATAATTTCTTCAGACCAGAAAGAGAAGCTCATGCTTTACCATCGATATCTGTGTTAAAAACAATTGAAATAATATCTGATGATAATTCTGACCCTACGAAGAACTTCCCTTTACGATTGTACTGTCTTAGAATATCGGAAGAAATTTTGATACTTGGAAGCGGAGGTGTAAAGACTAGTAACACTTTTCAAGATAGTCCAGACTGTAAACCTCATGCAGAGCTTATGATTAAGGTACATAAAGCTATACTAGAAAAAATAAAGGATCAAGAATTACAAATAGAAGATGATTGTTTAGAACTGCCTTTGAATGGTGTGATTCTTGACGATTTTAAATAAACACATATTATTATGACTGGTTTCTTTGATAAAATAGAAATAAGGAAAGATGCTGAGAATTTCGTTAGAAATACAATGGAAATCGCAGATGAAATTCAATTGATTTTAAAGAAAAAGAAAATGTCTCAAAAGGATCTTGCAAATTTATTGTGTAAAAAAGAGCCTGAAATAAGTAGATGGCTTTCAGGTGTGCATAATATAACACCAAAAACTATAGCTAAGATTGAGGCTGTTTTAGATGAAAGAATTTTAATCCCAGTTTCTCAAGCTCCAAAATTTGTATTTACAAAAACAAATATTTCAAAAGTTTCACCTCTATTAAGAGAGAAAAGAGTTATTGATTTGCAGGCTGGTTTTAGGAATATTCAAGCTACGGAGAGAATTTCAACTTGTGGTGAATTAGCAATATAGAAAATGACTAAAATTGACTCCAATAAGATTCATTTATTAAATATTACAATAACAGAATCTTCAATAGAAGACAAATCATTTGGAATTGAGCCTGATGATTTTGATTTCTCCATAGAATCAAATCATGCTTTCAATGAAAAGGAGAATTTCATAAAGATTGAATTCCTAATTACTATTAATGGGGAATATAAGGAAAATGATGAATGTTCTTTGAAAGCTACATTTCAGTTGACTTATGTTTTTGGAATTGATAATTTTGAAGAGCTTTTTAATAAAGATACTATGGCTATTGATAATCGTCTTGGTATTACGGTTACAAGCATAGCGTATTCTAGTTCTCGTGGAATTATTTTTGAGAAACTTCGAGGAACTTTTCTTGCAAATTTTATACTTCCCGTTATTCGACCAGCTGATCTTATGGAATTTTAGAACGATCGTTGAAATATACTGTATAAAAAAAGAGAATTCTATATTGAATTCTCTTTTTTAATAGCAGAATTCAATTAATTAAAAATCGAATTTGATACCTTGAGCCAAAGGTAAATCAGTACCATAATTAATGGTATTAGTTTGTCGACGCATGTAGGTTTTCCAAGAATCTGAACCAGATTC
>JADGFH010001055.1 GCA_016743925.1 Labilibaculum sp. | reverse complement strand
GGTTAAATAGCGATGTTCTCTGCCGATATTTCTCATAGACTCTAATGTCCCGCAATTACATAAATGATACCGATAGTCACTTGTTTTGTTATAAAAATTGATAGCTGCTTTCTGATCACGAATGTAGGCGCAAACTTTTCTACCCTTATATTCCAAAAGTTCGCCGGGCCTTCCAGCAATTTCTGATTTATTAACAGGAATGGCACTATCAATAAGTTTCTTCCCAATTTCTATATCCTCAAGATCTACATGTTCGTGGATAATTTTTTTAACAATTTCGGTTTCAAAACGAACTTCTGGAAGAGTTGGGATTTCTGTAACTCCCATTCCCACCATCAATTGATTTATTTCAACACATTTTTTATAGTCCAGCAATTTCATATTTTTTCCATACGTTCAATAATTTCAACTACTTTTTTTTCAGCATTCGTTTTGGTTCGAAAGTCAACCCTTCGAGACTTTTGTTTGTCTTCTACCCCTTCATTATTCTTAATAAGATGGCTGGATGAAAGCCCATTAGCGGTAACATGTTGTTGAGACCAAGCTAAAATAATAGGTTCCTTAATTAACCCCAAACAATGTTTAAGAACAGATCGTGTACGGTTTTGAGATAAACGCATATTATTAAAATAAGCTTCCATCTCCTTAGACTCACCGTTCCATTCTGAAGAGGTATGACCTTCTATTCTTATTTCTTCAATATTATTTCTATACTTATCAGACGAGATAATACTGGCATAACGAGGGAAAAAATCATTTAAAATCATTTGGAACTTTTCAGAAAGTTCTGAACTACCAATCCCGAACAAAACTTCGGGTTCTTCAAATCTTATGGTCAATGTCTCTTTTTCAATAACTGCTTTCCAATTTGATAAATCTTCTTTAAATTCTTCCCAAAGTTCAAGGTATAAATCAGTTTGAAGCTCTTGATAGGCAACAGCAACCTTTTTCACGTTAAGCTGACTTCGTTGAACATTGTGCATGTAACTTATTGCTATAAAAAGGAATATGACCATAAGGACAGACATTAAATCGGATATTGATATCCATTCACTTTCTGTTTCATTTTTTAAGGGCCAGCTTTTAAGCATCAACTTTCTCCGACAACCGAACGATCTCTCGTAAACGTTCAGTTAATGGCTGGTAATCATCCACAAACTTTGTTGACAATGATGCTAAACTTCCTGCCAGCGAGTTTAATGCTTTTGAAAGTTCTTCTTCTAAACCCTTGTCAATTTCTTGAATAGAATTTCGAATTGATTCTCCATGGCTATCTACAGCTTTTTGTATATCTTTCATCGACTTATCAACGAATTCAGTTATTGAAGAGCTGTTTGCATCAAATCTTTCAGTCGCAGTCAAAACTGTGGTTTCCAATTTTTTGGTTAAATTATTGATTTGTTCAGTAATTGCTGGCATTACAGTCTTTGCCTCTTCTCCAATTAATTTTACGGAGGTAATACCTTCTTTTAAAACCTCGTTTTGAAGTTTTAAACTTTCAATATGATTTGATATATCTTCGGCAGAAACAGAAAGACTGCTAATAGAACTATCAATATTTTCAAGGTTGTCATCGATTTTGCTTATCCTTTCAGATGTTTGTCCAAGAACTGTGACTGTTTGCGTCATATGGTTAAGCAGTGTATTTATTTTATTTTGTGTTTCATCCACATGCGTTTTGTAATTTTCCTGCCATTCTGTCAATTTAATCATAGCAGAACTTAGTTCTTTAAATGATTCGCTTACCAATTCATTTAATAATGTATTAAAGTCTCCTATAACTTTTTCAAGAGCTTTGACGAGAGCATCAGTGCTTGATTCTGCAATTTTTTCAGCAAAAGTTTTAAAGGAATCACTGATTTCTCTTCTTGTATCTACAATTTCTTGCCGGATAAGTTTGAGTTGCGAGATAAGAG
>JADGFH010000274.1 GCA_016743925.1 Labilibaculum sp. | reverse complement strand
GTTTTTGAAAATTACCAAAGCCTACTACTATATAATGAGATTTTTACTTACAATATTTGCCGTCACAATATATTCATTAAGCCTCCATGCCGATAATGGCGTTTATTTCAAATCCAATGAAGTTTCGAAGGAAAATCGCACAGGAATAGACTTCACCCATAAGAATAATATTTCGTACGAAAACAGTTTCACTCTTAATTTCATGATTTCATTACGAAATACAGAGACTCATTATGGCGAAATATTATCCTTAAAAGAGGAAAATGATAAAAACCTAATTCAGATTACATATAGCGAACCCAACTTATATGTTATCCTAAACAAAAGAGAAACTAAAATTCATTGTAACTTAGATGAATTATCTCTGCTTCGCAATAGGTGGATCTCATTGGAAATGAAAGTTGATAGTGAAAACGATATGATCTATTTTTCATTAGGAGATCACAAATTTGAAAACGCTTTTAAATTTCCAATTTCTTCCGAATTTTCACTTTCGTTAGGTGTCATAAATAAATACGGTTTTTACATTGAAGAAGTGCCATCAATGTCTATTAAGAATTTAGGCATACGAGTAAATGGAAAACCTAAACATTTATGGCCATTTCGCAAAACGAACCAAACTGAAATAAAAGATATTTTATCGAGCAGAACAGCTAAATTGTATAATCCTAGTTGGGTAAATGACTATCATAACAAATGGAAAAAAATCAATACATTTTCGTTTGACATGATTCCTGCAATTGCATTTGATAAGAAGAAAGAAAAACTACAGTTCGTTTTTACAAATGGAGAAATCAAATCTTTCGATTTTAAAACTAACATACTAACTACAATTAAAGATGTAAAAGGTCTACCAATTCTAGAAAAATCACAACAGATAATTTGCGGAAACAAATCACAACTAATTACCTATAGTTTCAATGAAAATTCTGTAACTAAGTTTTCGACTACAACAAATTCATGGGATCAAAGCTCAGCTCGTAAAACGGATGACACACCTAAATTTTGGCACCACAATAAAATGGTACATCCTATATCTAAAGAAATAACCACTCTTTTCGGATATGGTTTTTACTCTTATTCTAACCTGATTCAATCTTTTGATGAAACAATAAAAGAATGGAAAACACTTGAATTCTCTGGTGATACCATTGAACCAAGATATTTATCTTCCTTTGGAATTGGGAAACAAGATTCTACCATTGGCTACTTGTTTGGAGGGCTTGGAAATCCGCTTGGCAAGCAGATATTAGGTAAAGAATTCTACTACGATCTTTATAAAATAGACTTTGCGAAGAATAATATTGAAAAAATATGGTCTTTAGATCACGATTATCAATTTCAATATTTGCCAGTTAATTCATTAAAGTTAACGGATTCAGATAGCTCTTTCTACACTTTAATGTTTCCATATCAAAAAAGCAACACTTATCTAAAAGTAGCAAAAGGTTTCATCAACGACCCAAAACTTAATTTTATTGGCGATAGTATTCCTTACGAATTTGTTGATATTAAATCATTTGCAGACCTATATTACTGGGAAAGTGAAAATAAACTAATTGCATTAACGTCAAAAGAAACAGAAGGTGAGCATTATGAAATATCCGTTTATTCTATTAGCTACGAACCGGGCTCTGTAAACGAAACGAAATTATACAATAACACACTTCCATTATCGGTAAAGTTATTTTATGCATTTTTAGCGTCTATCCTTTTAATTTCAGTTTACTTTATTCGACAAAAACTTAAAGCTAAACTCAAAAAAGAACAAGTAAATCATGAACCGATAAATAGTTTACAGGAAACAACACCAAGCTTCGAACTACCGCAAACTAACGCCATCCTTTTATTTGGTGGATTTCAGGTATTTGGACAAAAAGGGACCGATATTACCTATCGTTTTAGCCCTACACTTAAAGAATTGTTCCTACTCATTTTACTTTATTCTATTGAAAATGGAAAAGGCATTTCATCCAAAAGAATTCAGGAATTTTTGTGGCCTGACAAACCGGAAGGAAAAGCTAAAAATAATAGAGGTGTAAATATTAAAAAATTGAGAAGTATTCTAGAAGATATCAATGGGATTGAAATTGTTTTCGATAACAACTACTGGAAAATGATATTGCAAGAAAATGTTTTTTGTGACCTATCGACCATTCAAGATGATCTTAAAACTAACGATAAAAACAAAATCCAATTTGAGAAGATTATTCTTATCTTAAACAGAGGAACTCTACTCCGAGATATTGAACCTGAATGGCTAGATTCTTTTAAGGATAAAACAACGGGGTTAATTGTAAATTCATTAGAGGGATGGGTAACTAAATTTAATATTGATACCAAGGTAAGATTTGCAATTTCGAACGTAATCTTTGAATTTGATCAAATGAATGAAACTGCCTTAAGAGTAAAATGTGGGCTCCTTTCTAAACAAGGAAAACACAGCATAGCCATGGAAACCTACGAAAACTATGTGAAAATGTATGTGAAATTGTACAATGAGGAATATAAATTTTCATTTAAGGAGATTGTTTCAGAAAATATTTCAGCATAAATAAAGAAACCCAAGCTTCTGCCTGAGTTTCAAATTTAATTCTCGCCTTTAAAAAATCCGGAAAGGAAAATCTTTCAACTTTCCAAACCGGAATAACACACTAACTAAAATTTTAACGACCAGCTAAGTCTTTGATAAAACCTCTGGACCTTTTTTTATCCTGTTTATTACAAATTCTTTAATGCAAAAGCATAAGCTCCAATACCAATCGCTTTACTTGCACCAAGTTTACTTGAACAAATTGCTACGCTTGGATTCGGATCGTATTTAATTGTATTTTCCGTACCTGGAATTTTAATATCTGTAGATTTATCTTCAGCAAATCCAACAAACTCTGAATCTACATCAATATTATAAACCTTTTGTACTAATCTTGGAAGCGATTCCCCTGATGCAGTATAACATTTGCCATTCATTTCTTTTAATGCGGCAGGCATATACAAATCATGAGCTCCTGTTAATCCACCACCTATTACTGCGATTCCATCTATAACAGTCAAAAGATTAGCTAAACTATCACCCAAACATCTTCCAAACATTTCAAAAGCTTCTAAAGCTGCATTTCGGTCAGGATTATTAGCGTCCATAGCAACATCATATACATCTTTTGGCATCAATTCTTTTGAATAATTGCCCGTAGCTTTTTCTAAAAAGACTCTTTGAATAGCACGTGTACTAATTCCTTCTTCGGCAAAACGCTCTGGAAACAATCGTGAACTTGTTAACCAAACTTCAGTAGCAATTGAGTTATCACCAATAAATAATTCCTCGTTACGTACTAGGCCACCACCAAAACCGGTTCCTATTGTTACTCCAAGAATATTCCTATATCTTTTCGGACTATTTGTCTCTTCTAAGCGTTTATTTATTTCGGGAAGTACACCACCCAAGGCTTCACCATATGCAAAAAGATCTCCATCATTATTAATGAAAACAGGAAGATTAAAATGTTCTTGCAACATTGGTCCTAATGCAACCCCACCTCGAAAAGCAGGCAAGTTTGGCAAATCTCCAATAATTCCATTTTTATAATCAGCAGGACCAGGAAATGCAAAACTAATTGCAACTGGTTTTTCTTTTACTTTATTTAAAACTTCTTGAAAGCCATCAACTATTGTTTTCAAACACAAATCTAACTGATCGGCATTTGATGGTTTTCGAATTGGATCTACAATTTCATCTCCACTTTTCATTGCTGAAAAAACAAAATTTGTTCCCCCTGCATCAAGAGTCAATACAACTCTCTTATCCTTCCATATATCCATAACTATGTATTACTTTCTTTTATAAAATGACAATGCAAAAATGTATCCGATACATACTAAGGTTACAACAAAACCAGCCATTAGTGAGAAAATATCAGCTACAGCACCAAAAATAACAGGAACAAATGCCCCTCCAATAATTGCAGTCACCATTAAACCAGAAATTTCATTACTACGCTCTGGCATCGCATCAATTGTAATTGAAAATACCAATGGGAATATATTTGCAAAACCAAGTCCAATAACGAAGATTGCAACAAAACCAAAGAATGACGTAGTTGCAAAATACAATCCTGCAATTCCTATCAAGGCCAATAAAGTTGTAATTTTCAAAAATTTAGAAGGAGTCATCCAATTTAAGATTACACCACCTAAAAAACGACCAGTCATTAAGGCAATGAAGAAAAATAATGTACCCCAAAGGCCTAATTCTTTGATGTCAAAATTAAATTTATGCTCTAGATAGTTCGGTAATTTAGCACTCATACTTACCTCAGCTCCAACATAAAGAAAGATCGCCAATACCATAAAGAAAACATATGGATTTTTTAACAATGCCAATACAGACCCGAAGGATGCAGGTGAAGCGGCATCATCCTTCTTTTCATCAATTTTAACAACATACAAATAAATAGCAGCAATTAAGATGATTCCAGAGTAGATAGGAAAAAGAAGTTTCCAGTCTAATCCCCAATATTTAGCCGCCAACAATGGAATTAAAGCCCCTGATAAGGATCCAATTGCCTTAAAAAATTGTCCGAAAGAAAGATTTCTTGAATATTTTCCTTCAGGAGATACATCACGCATTATTGGATTTCCAGCAACCTGTAATAATGTAGCTCCTGTCCCTAATAGCAATAAAGATCCTAACAACAAACCAAATGAAGCAAAATTTCCTATAATTGGTAATACTAATCCTGCTAAAGCTGCAATCATACCAAATAATAGAACTATTTTTTTACCTTTTCTATCCTGGTACAAGCCCATTGGAACAGACAACAAGCCAAACATGATAAATCCCATAAATGTGACCAATCCAGCCATTAAATTGCTCAATTCATATTCACTCTGCAATTGACTAGTAAGTGGACCAACCACATCACCAAATCCCATACATAGAAATGCCAGAAAAATTGGCCCTGATTTTAAATAATTATTCTTCATTACAATTTCTTATTATAAACGTTCAATTAATTTAGGTTTCAATTCTATTCTTTTACATTCTTCCTCGTCTGATTGCATTACTTGTTCTAAAATATCAACCAAATAATGTGCAATTTCAGGTATTGGCTGAGCAACAGAAGTTACTCTAGGCATTGAATAATCGAACAAGTCAATATTATCAAAACTTACAAAATCCATTCTATTTAAATCTGCTTTAAAGGCTGTGTTCATTACCCAAATTGCATTTGCAGTAATCTGGTTATTTGTAAATGCGATAGCATCAACCTTTTGTTCCATCAAGGAAGTTAATTGCGTTTTCGTACTTTCTTTTAAATCATCTGTTTCAACAATACGAATCAAATCTTCATCTACTTCTATACTATTTTCAATTAATGCCTGTTTATATCCATCAATTCTTAATTTCAAAGAATAAACATTTGGGGTAATTGATAATAAACCAATTTTCTTAGCACCTTTAAGAATCACTTTTTCAACTGCTAATTTCATAGAGTCTTTGTTCTCTACTAATATGTAGTTACCATTAAAATCAGGACTTTCTCTATCAAAGAAAACCATCGGAAATCGTTGAGCAGCCAATGTTTTTAGCATACCCAAATTTTCAAAGCAGGATGCCACTATTAAACCATCTACCTGACGATTTACAAACATATTTAAGAGGGAATCCTCTTTTTCTTGCTTCTCATCAGTACTACCAATAATCAAATGATATCCTTTTGCAGCTAGTAGATCCTCGATTAATCTACCAATTTTCGCATAAAAAGGATTGGAAATATCAGGCACCAAATAACCAATGGTATTGGTTGTCCCTTTTTTTAAACTTTTAGCTATTTGATTTGGCTGATAATTAACCTCATGCACATATGCTAAAATTTTCTCTTGTGTTTTTTTACTAATATTCTTCTCATCTCCTTTGTTGTTTAATACGAAGGAAACAGTAGTCTTAGAAAAACCAAGGTCTTGGGCTATATCTTTAATTGATTTCTTTTTCAAAGGTTTGCAATTTTACTAAATCGGTTTACTAAATCGATTTACCAAAAGTATGATTTTTTTTTAAATCTAAAAAAATTCGCTTCATAAAATTTCTTTTTAATACTAATAGTATACTTACTATAAAAAACAATACATTTTTGCAAAACATCAAAATCCCAAAAAATTAGTATTTTTATATTTCAGATTTAAAAGTTGTCACACCTCTTTCAAAATCACCTTAGATTATTTAGTGTATGAAAAATGAAAAAATTAGTGTAATTGGTTGCGGTAATCTTGGTAAATCGATAGCCAAAGGACTTCTAGATGATCAAGATTTTTCTTCTGAAAATGTAATTGCTACTCGACGCAATCTATCTTTAATTAAAGATTTAGAAGAGGCTGGAGCAGAAATCACTTCTGACAATTGTTATGCAGTTAGCAAATCGAACATTATTTTAATTGCAGTAAAGCCTTACAATGTCTCTAAAATTATCAATGAAATTAAACCTGCTTTAATAGAAGGGAAGCATATAATCGTATCACTTGCAACAGGACTTGGCACCGCTGAAATTTCTGAAATGTTGGATGGTAAGTTTCCTGTTTTTAGAGCAATGCCAAATATAGCTGCAAATATTGGAGAATCTGTTACCTGTATTTGTGGTAAAAATTCAGATCAAGAGCAAACGGCTAAAGTGAAATTTATTTTTGATGCCATTGGCGAAAGCTTAATTATTAATGAAGAATTAATGGAAGCCGCAACAATTTTAGGAGCTTGTGGAATCGCTTTCGTATTCCGTTTTATTCGTGCCATGATACAAGGAGGAATACAAATTGGGTTTGATGCAAATACGGCAAAGAAAATCGTATCTCAAACGGTTAAAGGTGCTGCTGAAATGCTTCAACAAAACAATGATCATCCAGAATCCGAAATTGATAAGGTAACAACACCTAAAGGATGCACTATTGTAGGATTGAATGAAATGGAACATCAAGGTTTTTCCTCTTCCTTAATTCGAGGAATCGTATCTTCTTTTGAGAAAATAGAGAAATAGTATATTTGCTCTCATCCCTTAAGTCAATTAATGGATGAGAGTACAATTCTTAATTGCGAAGCAGTAAATTTCGTTGTAGCACTTCCCCATCAATTTCCAATTTTAAAATATACATTCCAGAAAACATTCCTTTTAAATTAAAATTGATTAAACTATTGTAATTAGAAACAATACCTGAACGCACCTGAGCTCCTTTCGTATCGTATACCTTCCAGATTGTTTTTAAATAAATAATACGGCTCAAATCAACTGTAAATATACCATTTGATGGATTGGGATAAATCTTTATCAAATCATTATAATTCATTCGAACTACTTTTGAAAATAAATTAGTTCCACACCTGTTTTCTGCATCTAGCGAAATTG
>JADGFH010000273.1:5893-7396 GCA_016743925.1 Labilibaculum sp. | reverse complement strand
CTTTTAATGCTCATAAGCAGCATATACTTATGCAAATATTTTAATACTTTTGAAGAAAAATAGGACATTTAGTGAGTCTATAACTAAAGAAAATAACAAGCATAAGAACTTACAGCATGAATTATATCAATCAGTTTTTTATCGATTTTATTGAGATCTTGAATGAGATGTCGCCATATTTAATGCTTGGATTTTTATTTGCGGGTATTTTAAAGGTGGCTTTCCCTCAAAAATTTATCGACAAATACTTAGGCCAAAAGAATGGTAAATCTGTTTTGTATGCTTCTTTATTGGGTATACCTCTTCCCCTTTGTTCATGTGGTGTAATTCCCACAGGAATATCATTTTACAAAAGTGGGGCCTCTAAAGGTTCGTCGGTTTCTTTTTTAATTTCCACACCGCAAACTGGTGTTGACTCAATTCTGGTGACTTATTCCTTATTAGGATTACCCTTTGCAATTATTCGTCCTTTTATTGCCTTAATTACAGGTTTTTTGGGAGGCTTGCTTGCAAATCGATTTGATACAGATGAAAAAGCAATTACAGAACCAATTGAAGATTCTTGTTGTACTACAGATAAAGATTCTGATTGTGGATGTGATGACAATTGTACTGCTGATACGAAAGAAAAAAAGCTTGCCCTATACACGATGTTTAAATATGCATTTGTAGACTTTTTACAAGATATTTCGAAATGGCTTATAATCGGACTTCTTTTAGCAGCATTCATTTCAGTATTAATTCCTGATGATTTTTTCTCTAGTTATATCGGAAATGATTTTATCGGAATGTTGGTTATACTTGTTGCCTCCATCCCACTATACATCTGCGCTACCTCTTCAGTACCTGTTGCGGCTATCTTAATGATGAAAGGTATTTCTCCTGGCGCAGCCTTGGTATTCTTAATGGCAGGACCAGCAACAAATGCAGCAACCATTACGGTTTTAAATAAGGTAATGGGAAAAAAAACCATGTGGTCTTATCTGATATCAATTATTTCTGGAGCTCTACTATTCGGCTTGCTAATTGATAATGTGTTTCCTAGAGAATGGTTTGAAATGTCCACTTTACACAATCACATGCATGCCCATGAAGGACATTGGATGTTACCAAAATGGTTGCAATGGGGTAGCAGCATTCTATTAACACTATTGATTTTAAACGGATACTTACAAAAATACCTATCAGGTAAAAGTGAAGATCTCACAACTAAGAACGCAAATCGTGTTGATAATAAATTGGTTATTGTAAATGGAATGAGTTGCAACCATTGTAAAAACAGCGTGGAAAAACATATAGGAGCCCTACCCAATATTACAAAAGCAGAAGTAAATTTAGAACAGAAAAAATTACACTTAATTGGGGAATTAATCGATCTGAAAATAATAAAAAAAGAGATTGAAAGCCTAGGTTTTGAATTTGGTGGAGAAAAAGAAAAATAATCCTTTTTGCTATCTAGAGATAGCATATATTCTTTTTTATTTAATATTTGAATCAAAATAA
>JADGFH010000273.1:5392-5883 GCA_016743925.1 Labilibaculum sp. | reverse complement strand
ATTGATCAAATCCCCTTGTAATAGTAAACTTAATGAAGAAAATCACATCTGATTATCACTTGTTCTTCAACACCTTTGGCGTTTTTTACCCATTTTAATATTTTTCAATTCGTAAATTTATATAACACCAAATCTGCACGCTGTAAATGACTGATTATCTTATCAATTAACTTCAGACACAAGTGGATTATTTATGATCTTCGCATGCATACATCTTTATATTTAATTACTTGAAAACTTCGATTTTTTGATTACTTTTATGTGTTCTACAACATATTCATACTGTAAGTTATCTTATTTGGTAAAACAATTTCATAACTAAGAGTAGAATTAGTTGATTAAAAACAAAGCTTTTAGGAGCTTTAAAAAAGAAACCAAAATGATCAAGAAGATTTCAAAAGTTCTCGTTGCAAATCGAGGAGAAATTGCTCTGCGTGTTATGCGCTCGTGCAGGGAATTGGGAATTCTTTCTGTTGCTGTCTATTCCGACG
>JADGFH010000273.1:0-5382 GCA_016743925.1 Labilibaculum sp. | reverse complement strand
CATCAATGCATGTGAGATATGCCGATCAGGCATTTCATATCGGACCTGCAGCTTCAGCAGAAAGTTATTTAAATATGGATAAAATCATAGAAGTTGCTAAGCGATCAAAAGCTGATGCAATTCATCCTGGCTATGGCTTCTTAAGTGAGAATGCAGAATTCTCTAAACGCTGTCAGAAAGAAGGGATTATATTCATAGGCCCAACTCCCGAAGTTATCTCAACCATGGGAGATAAAATTACAGCACGAAAAACAATGATTGCTGGAGGTGTTCCGGTAGTACCTGGAACCAAAGAGAACTTGGAGGATGAAACCACAATTCTTAAAGTTGTAAAAAAGATTGGACTTCCTGTAATGATTAAAGCCTCGGCAGGAGGTGGTGGTAAGGGTATGAGAATGGTCGACAAAGAAGAGAACATTCTTGAAGGGTTAAGAGCTGCTAAATCAGAAGCAATGTCTTCTTTTGGAGATGATGCCGTATATATCGAAAAATACATTTCTTCACCCCATCATATCGAATTCCAAATCTTAGGTGACCAACACGGAAATGTCATTCATCTCTGCGAAAGAGAATGCTCCGTACAAAGACGCCACCAAAAGGTGGTAGAAGAAACTCCATCTCCGTTAATGACAACAGAATTGAGAGCTAAAATGGGAGAACATGCTGTAGCTGCAGCAAAAGCTGTTAATTATCATGGAGCAGGAACAATTGAGTTTCTTGTTGACAATGATCACAACTACTACTTCCTTGAAATGAACACTCGATTGCAGGTAGAACATCCGATCACCGAAAGGGTAACTGGATATGACCTTGTAAAACAACAGATTTTAATAGCAGAAGGACAAGAATTGGCAATTAAACAGGAAGATGTTTTCCAGTTTGGTCATGCCATTGAATGTCGAATTTATGCAGAAGATACCACCAATAATTTTATGCCATGCCCAGGAATAATTACTCACATTACAGAACCTATGGGCTTGGGTGTTAGAACTGATGGCTACGTATACGAAGGTTACGAAATACCAATTCACTACGACCCAATGATTTCCAAATTAATTGTTTGGGCACGAACTAGAGAGGAAGCTATCGAAAGAATGCGTAGAGCCTTATTCGAATACAAAATTACTGGTGTAAAAACCTCAATTCAATATCTGGAAAAAATCATGGATTGCCCTGACTTTAGAAATGGCAATTATGATACTCATTTCATACAAGACAATGAGGAGTTTTTACTTGCTCCTGACGAGGCTAAAGAATCATTCGAAGATTTGGCCATAGTTACTGCCTTTATCGATTACCATCACAAACTCAAAAACACCCAAGTTAATCCCAAATCTTCTCCACAAAATAATTGGAAAGAATTTGGCCGACGCAAAGGTATGTATAGAGCAAGTGAAAATTAAAGAATAAACTAAAAAATTCTAAAATGGCAATTGAAATAAAATTGGGTGACCGACTGGCAAAAGTTGAACTTCTTGCCGAAGATGGTAACCAAATCAAAATAATGGTAGACAATAAAGAATACGATCTTGATATGCATCAGGTTGAAAATGGTGTTTACTCTGTAATGTATAAAGGACGTTCTTTTAATGTAGAATTGATTGAAACTGATACACAAAAGAAATATTCAGTAAATACATTTTATCATTCCTATGAGGCTGAAATTATTGATGCAGAAACCAAATATTTGCAAGCTAGAAATGCGGGAAATTTAGAGGCTGAAGCAAGCACAATAACTTCTCCAATGCCAGGGAAAGTGGTTAAAATACCAATTGAACTAGGTAGTGAAGTTAAAAAAGGAGATACGGTTATTATTATTTCTGCAATGAAAATGGAAAGTGAATACAAAGCCATGAAAGATGGTATTATAAAAGAAATTTTTGTTCACGAAGAGGATATTATTGATGGCAATCAACCTTTGGTATTCATTGATGATTTAGACTAATTAAAAATTTAAGTACAACCCGTTTTCTAAAGTTTAAAGCATTTAGGATAACAAAAAACAACAATTGAAATGTTGACACTTGAAGATAAAATTGAAAAATTTGAAGCGTTAAATAAAGCTGCTGAAGCAGGTGGTGGAGCAGCAAGAATTGAAAAACATCATGCCGGAGGTAAAAAGACTGCCAGAGAAAGAATTATGGATCTTTTAGATCCGGAAACTTTTGTTGAAGTAGACAAGATGGTTACGCACCGCTCTACCGATTTTGGTATGGAAAAAAATAAAATTCTTGGCGATGGAGTTGTCTGTGGCTACGGAAAAATAGATAGTCGATTGGTTTACGTATTTGCACAAGATTTCACCGTTTTCGGAGGTTCATTAAGTAGAGCAAATGCCGACAAAATTGTCAAAATTACAAAATTAGCCATGAAAATGGGCGCGCCAATCATAGGCTTAAATGACTCTGGTGGAGCAAGAATTCAAGAAGGAGTTCAAAGTTTAGCTGGCTATGCTGATATTTTTTATCAGAATGTAAGAGGATCTGGTGTAATTCCACAAATTTCAGCCATTATGGGACCTTGTGCTGGTGGAGCCGTTTACTCTCCTGCCCTAACCGATTTTATTATGATGGTAAAGGATACAAGCTATATGTTTGTTACAGGACCTGATGTGATAAAAACCGTTACCCACGAAGAAGTAACAAAAGAAGAATTAGGTGGAGCACTCACCCACAACTCAAAAAGTGGTGTTGCACACTTTACTGCTGATAACGATGAACAAGCTATGATGATGCTTCGTGAGTTAGTTAGCTTTCTACCATCAAATAATATGGAAGATCCTCCGGTAAAACCATGCACAGATAACATTCATCGTGAAGATGAAAAGATGCAGACAATGGTTCCGGCAGACCCAAACAAACCATATGATATTAAAGAACTTATTGAAATTGTTGTAGATGATCACAACTTTTTTGAAGTAATGCCGCTTTATGCTCAAAACATTACAATTGGATTTGCACGTTTAGGTGGAAAACCTGTTGGTATTGTTGCTAACAATCCAGCTTTTATGGCCGGCGTATTGGATATTAACAGCTCAACAAAAGCAGCAAGATTTGTTCGTTTCTGCGATGCCTTTAACATTCCTTTAATCACTTTCGTAGATGTACCTGGATTTTTACCTGGAACAGCTCAAGAATATGGAGGAATTATAAAGCACGGAGCCAAATTGTTATATGCATTTGCAGAAGCAACCGTTCCAAAAATCACTCTAATAACGCGTAAAGCTTATGGTGGTGCGTACGATGTTATGGCATCTAAACACATTGGAGCCGATATCAACTATTCTTTCCCAACTGGAGAGATTGCTGTAATGGGAGCCGAAGGTGCTGTTAACATTATGCACAAAGGCTTGACAGAATCGGAACGAGCTGATGCTATTGAAGATTATCGTGACAAATTTGCAAATCCTTATAAAGCTGCTGAACTTGGATACATTGATGAGGTTATACAGCCAAAACAATCTCGTTATAAATTAATTCAAGCATTGGAAATGTGTGCTAATAAGAGTGAACAAAATCCTCCGAAAAAACATGGTAATATTCCATTGTAATCCAGGTTTAGATTAATAAAATAAGAAAGCACAACCCAATCTGGTTGTGCTCTCTCTTTTTCAAGAGTACTTAAATCTTGATTTTTGTCTTAATATTAAAATCATGCAGAAAGCAAAAACAGTTGTAGAATATATAGAAATAAACAGTAAGTGGGAAAAGGAATTAATTTTCCTTAGAGAGTTAATCTTAAAAACTGAAGCCAAAGAATGTATCAAATGGGGTGCTCCAACCTATACGATTAAAGGGAAAAATATATTCGGTCTCGGTGCTTTTAAAAACTATGTAGGAATCTGGTTTTTTCAAGGAGCTTTGTTAAGTGATCAAAAAAAGCTTTTAATAAATGCTCAAAAAGAAAAAACTCATGCCATGCGACAAATGAGGTTTAACTCTTTAAATGAAATCAATGAAGGAGATGTATTATTTTATATCGAAGAAGCAATTCAGAATCAAAAAAATGGTAAAATTGTCCCTCCACGTCCAAAAGACAATTCTCCAGTTGAGATTCCAGCTGAATTGCAACTAGTTTTCAATTCTAATAATTTAGCGGCAGCGAAGTTTCAAGAACTAACCAAATACAAACAAAAAGAATATATCGAACACATCTGTAGTGCTAAAAGAGAGCTTACTCGAAGCAAAAGAATTGAAAAAATAATTCCATTGATTTGCAAAGGAATTGGATTAAACGACAAATATCGAAATTGTTAATTTCAATCGCATTATTTAATTTCTAATGCATACCAAGTTATATAGCTGAAAATATTTTCCGTATCAATAACCTAAAAACGATATCCAGCTTTCTGAATTTCTTTTAAAGACTGAATAGGATTGTTTGGATGTAGTTGTTTAGCTAAAAACTGATAAATCTTAACACGTATCTCCTTTGCCATTTTTGTATCCATGCGATCGAAAGAATGCCCTCCTGGAACGGCTTGAAAAACTTCGTATTCAAATTTCTTACCATCTGCTTTTAATGATTTAATCAGATGCTCTACTTCTAATACATTCACATCATCATCAATGGTATTTGTATGTATTAACAATGGAGTATTTTGAAACTTATGCGTGTTCCACGCTGGTGATCGACGTCGATATTCTGCAATATTATCATTCGCTGTTTTTCCAATATGGTAATCGGCAGAGTACAAATCTCTATAACTTTGTGTCATGTAGCCCATTCTAGCAACTAAATCACTTACTGGTACACCGGCAAAACCAACTTTGTAATCATTCGGATGGTTGAATAAATTAAATAGAGTAATCATTCCTCCATGACTCCAACCCATAATTCCCACTCGATTTTCATCCACAAAATCATAATTTTCTATCATGTAATTTCGACTGGCATATACATCTTCATTCTCTAATCCACCATAATCAATTTTCTCGTAATGACCTTTACCATAACCTGTACTTCCACGATATTCGGCAGCGACAACAATATATTCTTGAGCAATTAATTCACGTACAATGTGAGTATAATAGGTAGTGAAATCACCGTGAACCCCTCCGTGAGGCAATACCATGAGAGGGTATTTCTTATCCACATCAATATTTTTCGGAACAAACACATAAGTCCAGAACTTTACTGGATTTCCAGCACCTTTAGCGGTTGGATTTTTTTCTTTCCATTTTGGTGGACCGTAAATGTATACTTTATCAATGTGCGCAACATCTCCAACTCGCTCAAACCAAATCAAATCATCTACCATTTTTTGTAAACGATCCATTCGATGATCTAAATTTTTGTTGTATTTCTTGAGCTCATCAAACTCTTCCTTTACTAGAGTGCCAGATTGAGCAAATGTCAATCCTGTGATAAGTAAAAATAGGC
>JADGFH010000272.1 GCA_016743925.1 Labilibaculum sp. | reverse complement strand
AAAAAATTATATAATTTAAAAACTGAAGTTTATGAAGCAGGATGTTCAGAACGATTTGGTTAGAATAAAAGACAGACTTCGAATTCTAGATGACAAGAAGAAAAAAGTTGCCAAAATTATTGGTATTACCGATGTGTATTTGTCTTATATTTTAAATGGGAAACGACCTTTAACTACAACGGTTAAATCAAAACTCTTCGATTACTTAGGCTTAAGCTAATTTTTAGTAAAGCTGATAAACAAATATTGAAAATCAGGTAATTAATCATAGTTAATGTGAATATTGCCTGATTTTTATTTAATAAAAACAAGTTCTAACTCATTGATTGAATATATTTTGTAAATTGTATATAACTGAAAGTAAATCAAGCTTTAAGCATTGTTAAACATTTCCTATGATTCTAGGGTTATCAAGATAAATAACAAATGAAACTTCTCTTTCGCATAGCTGTGTTTCTGGTATTTTTCTCTCCCAATTTTTTATTTGGTCAGGGGCAGGCAGGTATTTGGTATTTTGGTGAAAATGCAGGTTTAAATTTTAATGTTGATCCCGCAGTTGCTTTAACAAACGGAAGTTTGAATACAGAAGAAGGGTGTTCAACCGTATGTAATGCGCAGGGAGATCTGTTGTTTTATACAGATGGTATCACGGTATATAATAAAAATCATGTTGTGATGGCCAATGGAAATGGCCTTGATGGAAATTCTTCTGCAACACAATCTTCAATCATAGTTCAACAACCTGGCAGTGCTGTTCTTTATTATATATTTACGGTAGATGCACACCAAAATGCATTGCGAAATGGTTTAAATTATTCGATTGTTGATTTATCCCAAAATGGAGGACTGGGAACGGTTACTGTAAAAAATACTGTATTGAATGGGAATGAAGTTTGTGAGAAAGTTAGCGCTGTTAAGCATGCTAACGGAACAGATTTTTGGATTTTAATGCATTTGTATGATAGCCGGGATTTTTACGCCTATAGATTAAGTTCAACTGGTGTTGGGACTCCTATTGTTAGTACAATTGGAGTTAGGCATAACAGTGATCGAAGAGCTGCAATTGGTTATATGAAAACCTCTCCCAATGGCTCAAAATTGGCTGTAGCTATTTACACTCAAAATCGAGTTGAACTTTTTGATTTTAATTCCAATACTGGAGAGGTGTCGAATCCAATTCAATTAAATAATTATACTACACCTTATGGTGTTGAGTTTTCACCTTCTGGGGAATACTTATATGTAAGTTCTTTTTCAACTGGTGATTTGTATCAATTCAATATTTCTTCAAATAATCAGTCAACGATTAATAGTTCGGCTCAGGTTATTGGAAGTGGTTCTTGGTTGTATGGAGCTTTGCAATTGGCCCCCGATAATCGGATCTATATGGCTAAGACGAATACAAATGGCACCACTGGGAGCCTAAATTTAGATGTGATTAATAATCCTGATGTTGGAGGTGCTGGAGCAAATTTTGTTGCAGATTCAAAGAACTTAGCAGGGAGAAGATGCCGATTGGGATTGCCTAATTTTGTTACTAGCATATTTACTTTAGAGTTTGCTTATCAATTTGATTGTGTCGGTGATAATACTGAGTTCACAATAACTTCTGATTTAGCGAATATAGGTAGCGCAATATGGGATTTTGGGGATGGAAATAGTACAACTTCAAATACAAGTCCATTTACTGTGAATCATGTTTATTCGAGTGCGAACACTTACAATGTTAATTTAGAGGTAAATTTAATTTCAGGAGGAACAGATAATGTGACTCAAGCAGTAACTATTAGAGATTTACCAGTTGCAAATGATCAAACGGTTACGGTTTGGGAAGATTCAGCAGGTGTTGGTATTGCAAGTGGAGTAGATCTTACTATTAATGAAACTGCAGTTAATGGAGGAGTTGGAACAACGTATATTTGGTATTCTGATGCAAGTCTTACAACTGTAATTGGTACGCCAACAAATGTAAGTGTTACCAATGGCCAACAATTTTGGGTTGAAGTGAATGATGGATTTTGTTCCAATACGGCAGTTGTTACCTATACAGTAAATGCTTTACCGATGGCTGTTGATCAAAACATTGTATTATGTGAAGATAGTTACAATTCTGGTGTTGTTTCTAATGTAGATCTAACCATGTTAGAGCCTGCCATAACGAGCAATAACGGTTTTGTGGTAACATGGTTTCATGATTTGGCGTTAACTCAACCTGTAGCGACCCCTAATAATAGAATTGTTTTTAATGGAGAGAGTTTTTATGCTCAAGTTTCTACAGGTACTCAAACCAGTGTTGCTACAGTAAATTACACGATTGAGTCTTTACCTGAAGGCAATAGTGTATCAGTGCAAATTTGGGAAGATAGTTTTGGGTCCGGTAGCGCATCTGGAGTCGACTTAAATGCCTATAATACGCAAGTAGCGGGAGCTAATAATATAGTGTGGTATCAAGATGCCGCTCTTACGATACCAATTTCCGATCCAACAAATATGGTTGTTAATGACCAAGATATTTTTTATGGCTTTATAGATAATGGTGTTTGCTTGAATCAAGGTAGTATTCAATTTACAGTGCGATCATCGCCAATCGCCAATGATCTATCCATTGAAGTTTGCGAAGATACATTTGGAAGTGGAACTGCTACGAATATTGATTTGTTATTACTAAATGCAGCAGTAAATGGAGGAACACCAAGTACAGTTGATTGGTATAATGATTCTGGACTATCAAATACTGTTGCTAATCCTTCTAATGTTAATGTTAGTAACGGACAATTATTTTACACTTTGGTACAAAGTGGAGGCGAAACCAATAGTTCGATAGTAGATTATACCGTAAATGCATTACCTGTTGCAAATAATCAATCCATTGTTGAATTTGAAGATGTTCCAGGTTCTATGATATCACTTGGAGTTGATTTAACTTTTTACAATAATGCTATTCTTAGTGGTACATTTAATACTATCGATTGGTATTTGGATGCAGGCTTAACAGCTTTGGTTCCCATTCCAACGAATCATGATGTTACTGATGGTGATGTTTATTACGTTTTAGTTGCGAATGGTACTTGTGTAAATGTGGCAATAGTAGATTTTTCAGTTGTTAATACGCCAATTGCACGCAATATTTTTCCAATAATATGTGAAGATACAGAAGGTTCTGGTAGTGCTAATATCGATTTAACTTTACTAGAAAATCAGATAAATGAAGGTAATGGAGATGTATTCGCGTGGTATACAGATTGGCCAACAGAACCTAATGGCTTACCAATTAATCCTGTTCCAGATCCAACAAGCGTAATTGTTAATAATGGAGATCGATTTTTTGCTGCGGTAAGTGATGCTATCAATACAAATGTGGGAATTGTTGATTATACCGTTAATTCACTTCCAAATGCAAGTGATCAAACGGTAGATGTTTGGGAAGATAGCTTTGGAATTGGTACTGCTACATGTGTTAATTTACTTGTGTATAATTCTTTAATTAGTAATACTACAGGAGTTTCGATTTCTTGGTATTCCGATATAGCTTTAACTGTTACCGTTGTAACGCCCGGAAATGTAAGTGTTGTAAATGGTACCACTTTTTATGCGATGATTGACGATGGGAATTGTCAAAATCAAGCAATTTTAACTTTTAACGTGAGAAATTTACCAGAGGCTAATAATTTACAAATTCAGCTGTGCGAAGAAGTGATGGGAAGCGGTTCAATTGCAAGTTATGACCTTTCACAGTTAGAGACAGCGGTTAATAATGATCCGGGAACTTTAAAGGAATGGTTTTTCGATGTGGGATTGACCTTGCCTGTACCATCACCAATGAGTACTGCAGTATCTGATGGTGATAACTTTTATGTTCGAGTGAGTTTTGGCGTTGAATCGAATGTTGGGGAGATTGACTTTATAATTAATGCTTTGCCAGCGGCACAAAACCATCAGGTTACGCTTTGCGAAGATGTTTATAATACATTGCAAGTTGCAGGTGAAAGTCTAGTTACATACGAATCTAATATTACAACATTAACAACAGGTTCCTTAATTTGGTATTCTGATGCTGCTTATTCTATACCAATAATAAATGCTTCTAATGTTTTAGTTTCCGACGGGGATCTTTTTTATGCTAGGGTATGGGATGGTACTTGTGAAAATTTTGCCGAATTATCATTTGATATTGTGTCTTTGCCACAAACAACAACAATAAATGAGATGTTTTGTGAAGACTTTTTTGGTTCTGGAACAGCAGCAAATATCAATTTAACAGATTATAATCTACAGGTTAGCAATGATCCGAATGCTACCATTCAATGGTTTGAAGATGATCAGTTAATTATTCCAGTTATTAATCCGCTGAATGTAACTGTCTCAAATCAGAGTTCTTATTATATACTGGCGGTTAATGCAAATGCTTGTGAAAATTCTGGACGATTGAATTTTATTCTTAATCCACTTCCTGAGGCAATCGATTTAAATATAGAATTGTGTGAAGATATAGCTGGAGAGGGAGAAGTGAATAATTATAATTTATCCAATTTAAATAATCAAGTTTCAACAGATCCAACTGTGGTCGTTAGTTGGTTCGAAGATGATGATTTATTGGTACCAATTGCAAATCCTTTAAGTCATACCATTTCATCTGTTAGTAGTGTTTTTGCTAAAATGGAAAATGGATGTACAAATACAGCAGTAGTAAATTTTATAGTTAACGAGAAACCAATTTTTGATTTAGGACAGGATACTACAATTTTTTATACTGAATCAAAAATATTGTCTCCTTCAATTGATATCAAGTTTTTACCTGGTACTTATTTTTGGCAGGATGGTTCAACGGGCTCAACTTATACTGTCATAGATGAAGGGAAATATTCTCTAGAATATACTGATTTAAAAGGTTGTGTCGGATTTGATTCCATAATGGTTTACATGGATCGATATCGAATTTTTGTTCCAAATGCTTTTACTCCTGATGGTAATGGAGTAAATGATACATTCGGACCTTCAATTACCGGCGATATAACCGGTGAAGATATTGAGATGTTTATATACAACCGTTGGGGGGAGTTAATTTATCAATTTACTGATTTAGGACAAGGATGGGATGGTACCTATAAAGGTAAAATTGCTAATACAGGAGTTTATGTGTGGGTTTTAATTATTAATGGTAAAGCACGCCAAGATGGCAATGTATCTTTAATTCGATAATATGATAAAATGGAGATTTATTCATATAATATGTTGTATGCTTTTAGCTTCTTTAGCTAAAGGGCAGGATGTGGAGTTCTCTCAATTTTACGCTAATCGATTGTATTTAAATCCTGCATTTGCTGGATCCGAATATGTACCTATTGTTAGCATGTCTTATCGGAATCAATGGCCACAAAATAATCGTCCTTTTGTTACTTACACTGCATCTTACGATCAGTTTGTCGATTTAATGAGAGGAGGCTTGGGAGTTTTGATACTTCAAGATAATCAAGGACAAGGTGCAATAAAAACAACAATGGCATCTGGAATATATTCTTATTCTTTAGATGTTAATAGAAATCTATCAATTAATATTGGATTAAAAGCAACCTATATTCAAAGAAAATTGGAGTGGGAATCATTTGTTTTTTCTGACATGATAGACCCATTGTATGGTGTGATTTATCCTACAGGAGAAATACAGCCAAATGAGTTGAGTAAATCTTATTGGGATTTTTCGACTGGTTTTATCGTAAATTATAAGAGTTTGTACTTTGGAGGTGTTGTAGATCATATGTCTGAACCAAATGAGGCATTTAAATCAAATGAGAATGTCGCAATATTGCCGCGGAAATATACAATTCATGCTGGAGCAAGTATTCCTCTTGGGTATACTAGAGGTTTAATGAAAAGTAATTATACAATTTCACCTAATGTTCTTTATCAAAAGCAACAAGATTTTGAGCAAATAAACTATGGAATGTATTTTTATAGAAACAACTGGGTAATAGGTGGATGGATGAGGCATAATCTTTCCTTTGACTTTGATGCTTTTATACTTTTGTTGGGATTTCAGACGGATCGGTTTAGGATAGGATATTCCTATGATTACGTAATTTCAAATTTAGTGAAGACAAATTCGGGTGCTCATGAAATTTCCTTAAGTTATTTGTTAGGAAAAGCAAAATCATCTTGCTCAGGAACGCATTTTTTGAGAAGAAAAAGAAGAATTAGAGCAATTAAATGTCCTAAATTTTAATGTTGGCTGTATGTATGAGTGTAAAAATGAGGACATTATAGTTTAATTTTAATTAACAGGTTAACAAAAGTTAAGATTTCTTAAGAGTACACGAATGACCACTTTATTGTTATGATATTTAATTTAGAAATGATATATTTATGTTGTGTTAATCACTGATTTAATTGAGATAAGAATGAGATTGTATTGCAAATGGGTGGCTTTGTTCTTTCTTTTTATGTTTTTTTTATCGATTTCTGATGTAAATGGGCAGGAGACGAAAAAAGTCAATGATTCGATTCGAACTCTGAATATTTTAAAGAAAACATTAAACGACATAATAGAAAAAAATAAAATGGCTGACGATCCTAATTTCGATATGGAAATTGATGGGTTAGTTATGGATGAAACCAGAACAAAAGTTGGTAGGGATTTTTATGATATGTTTTTTTCTATTTGGATTGCGCCAAAGAAGGTGAAAAATTATACGGTTACTATTAAGGAAATGGTAATGCCTGGTTTGGCAAACGAAATAAGTGTTCTGGTAAATGAGTCCCTTGTGTTTAAGCAAAGAGTGCAACCAAGGTACGATGTCTTGGAGCAAATGACGAAATACGCGAACCAACGGGTAGTACAATATTTAAGTAAATATGAAAAAATGAAAGCTCAGCTTGGTGGTGATGATCAGCAAGGATCTGGGATATTTTAAACCTAAAACAAGAACCATGAATATATTAAAAATAACCTTAGTATTATTTTTCTTAAGCTTGATAATGTCGGTTGATAGTATGGCTCAAGATTTTGTTTATACACCCATAAATTCGAGTTTTGGAGGTAATTCATATAACTACAATTGGTTGTTGAATTCTGCTACGCAGCAAAACAGAATTGAAGACCCTAATGCTGATGATGCATTAAATCAAGATCCTTTAGATGATTTTCAATCCAATTTAAATAGACAAATATTAAATCAATTATCAAGTAAACTAGTAAATTCCATATTCGGTGATAATAATGAATTGGAAACAGGTTCGTATAATTTAGGGAATTATGCAGTTGATATTTTTGAAGATGGAAGTGGAGTTACGGTTAACGTTAAGGACATAACCACTGGTAATTTTACTAATGTCGTCATTCCTAGTTATTAGTTAATTGAAACTTATCTATTATTAATTCTCTCTATATGTTTAAAAGTGTACGCTATTTA
>JADGFH010001054.1 GCA_016743925.1 Labilibaculum sp. | reverse complement strand
TTGAATGATTCTATATCTGTTTGTTCTTGTGAAGTGTCAGCACGACCTGGACTAAATGGTACTGTGACGGAATATCCACCGTTTTTTGCTGCAAGCTCAATTCCTACGCATCCACCCAAAACGATGAGATCTGCCATGGAAACCATTTTACCACTAGTCTGCGACTTATTAAAACCTTCTTGAATACATTCAAAATTTCCTAACACTTTATTTAAGCTTGCTGGATTGTTTACTTCCCAATCTTTTTGTGGAGCAAGACGAATGCGTGCGCCATTGGCACCACCACGTTTATCCGATCCACGGAATGTTGAAGCTGAAGCCCAGGCTGTAGATACTAATTGTGATACGGATAATCCAGTAGCAAGAATTTTATTCTTTAATGAAGCAATGTCCTGTTTGTCAATCAGAGGATGCGATATTGCAGGGATAGGATCTTGCCAAATTAGTTCTTTTGTTGGAACTTCTGCTCCTAAATAGCGTGTAATTGGACCCATATCTCTATGCGTTAATTTGAACCATGCTCGAGCAAATGCATCTGAAAACTCGCTGGGATTTTCATAAAATCGTCTCGATATTTTCTCATAAGCAGGATCTTCTCTTAAGGATAGATCGGTTGTAAGCATGATTGGGGTATGTTTTTTTGAAGGATTGTGAGCATCGGGCACTGTTCCTTCTCCCGCACCACCTTTGGGCTTCCATTGGTAAGCACCAGCGGGACTTTTTGTTAGTTCCCATTCATATCCGAATAGATTCTCGAAAAAGTTGTTGCTCCATTTGGTAGGTGTTGTGGTCCATGTTCCTTCCAGTCCGCTGGTAATTGTATCACCAGCATTTCCGGTTCCGTATGTGTTTTTCCACCCTAGACCTTGTTCTTCGATTTCTGCAGCTGCGGGTTCTTTGCCTACATACTTGTCAGGGTCAGCTGCTCCATGGGTTTTCCCAAATGAATGACCACCAGCAATCAAAGCAACAGTTTCTTCATCGTTCATCGCCATTCGGCCAAATGTTTCTCTTATATCATTTGCAGCAGCAGTGGGATCAGGGTTTCCATTCGGACCTTCAGGATTCACATAAATCAAACCCATTTGAACAGCGCCAAGCGGATTTTCGAGTTCACGATCATCAGAGTATCGTTTATCTCCCAGCCAGTCCGCTTCCGGTCCCCAATAGATATCTTGCTCGGGTTCCCAAACATCCTCTCGGCCACCAGCAAAGCCAAAGGTTTTGAAACCCATTGATTCCAGAGCGCAGTTGCCTGATAGAATCATTAAATCCGACCAGGAAATTTTCTTTCCATATTTCTTTTTTATTGGCCATAACAGTAAGCGAGCCTTATCAAGGTTACCATTATCAGGCCAACTGTTTAGTGGTGCAAAACGTTGAGTACCCGAACCGGCACCGCCACGACCATCTGATATACGGTATGTTCCGGCACTGTGCCAAGTCATACGAATAAAGAATGGACCATAGTGACCGAAGTCGGCAGGCCACCAGTCCTGCGATTTTGTCATTAGATCGTAAATGTCACTTTTAATAGCACTCAGATTAAGACTTTTGAACTCTTTAGCGTAGTTAAATGTCTCACCCATTGGGTCTGATTTAGAGGAATTTTGGCGAAGAATGTCTAGCCTCAACTGATTCGGCCACCAGTCGCGGTTAGAGGTTCCTCCACCTGCAGTTTGTTTTTGAATTCCATCCGTAAAAGGGCATTTGCTTGCATCTTTCTCAATAAAACTCTCCTTATTTTCCATGATTCAATTCGTTTTAAATTCCCGTTATACCCAATTTACGGAATAGTTTTTCTATTTATGTAATTAATATTTAAATAATTACATGATCAGAAATATCTAAATTGAACTTGTATTTAAGTTATAGTAGGATGTTTGTTTAGGAAAGACAATTAGAATCATTTTTGTTCTTTG
>JADGFH010000271.1 GCA_016743925.1 Labilibaculum sp. | reverse complement strand
GATATAATTCTGCAATTATAATGAACTCAAAAAGAGAAATCTTTGCTAAAAAGACAGAAGAGGATGAGAAGAATACAGGAGAAAGAAAGGATAGCTTACTGCGGAATTAATTGTTCTACATGCCCAGCTTACGTTGCAACTCAAAAAGAGCAAGACAGTGTTAGAATAAAAATCGCAGAGCTATGGTCGGACAAAGATCATCATTACGAAGCATGCGAAATCACTTGCAAAGGTTGTCACGAACCTTGGGGCAAAAAATTTCGTCATTGCAAAGAATGTCAAGTTAGAGCTTGTGCACGCGAAAAACTTTACGACACATGCGCTGAATGCTCTGATTACCCTTGCAATAAATTAGAAGATTTATTTCAGACTTTAGACAAAAAAATATCAAGGATTAATTTAGATCTTTTAAAGCATAAAAATAAAGCTGGTTAATCCAGCTTTTTTTCTGCATTAAAAAATGGGGAGATTTATAGCAGGTGTTCTAATTTGAAAAGCATGTGCTAAACATTTCTCAACTATTTTATAATTCGAAATAGGCTTTAAAACCACAACCTCAATTGGTTTATTGTGTTCATGAAAATACCAAGAACGATGATGACCATCATGTACAATAAAACGCACTTTTTTCTCCTGAAATAAATCCCATACGATAATAGGCGGAAACTCCTCTCCTTTTTCCTCTATATAATCATGAGCAGCATACACCATGTTAAGCTTTTCCTGCTCTAGTTGGGTTTGACTTGCCCAAAGCAAGGCGGGAGAGAACTTTCTTGGAGGATCAACCTTTACATGTTTAGGATTAAGTCTGAATTGCAAACAAGCCAAATTACATAAATTGATCGTTGTGTTTTCTTTAACCCAATGTGTTCGACCTAGAAATGCAATATATCCCCTTTCTCTTTCTTCAAAATTATCAGAAAGTAATAATTTCGTTATTTCAACAGGAGATTTAATCTGCATCATAAGGTATCCTTTTACTGATAAAGTTACGAAATGCGCAAGACGAAATAAAATTTTAAAATTGTAATGAAAACTCGGTTAATCTATTAGGTTTTGATCTCACAGATATGGTTCCTCCATGCAATCGAAGGATCTGTCGAGACAAGTTTAATCCAATACCTGATCCATTTTCTTTTGTAGTGAAAAAAGGAGTAAAAACATTCTCAATCAACTCATCAGCAATTCCTGCACCATTATCTCTTACAATGATGAAATTAACTGGATTAGCTTCTCCTGTTGATATCGATAAACTTTTAGATTCCGTCTCCCTCAATGCTTCTATGGAATTTCTAACTAAATTAATCAAGACTTGAGCGATTAACTTTTCATCAGCAATCAATTCCTGTTCATTATCTTGTAGGTGATAAGTAAACTCAATATTTTCTGATTTAAACTCTTCCGAATATAGAGTTTCAATGTGCATAAATAACTTCTTAACCGAAATCAATTCGAAATGTGGCTTAGGTAATTGTGTTAAGTTCTTGTATTCATCCACAAATGCCATTAAGCCTTTACTTCTTTTGCGAATTGTTTGCAAGCCCATTAAGGTATTCGAAATTGCTCCTTCACTTAATATTTCCTTGCAAGGTTGATCCCCATTCTTCTCATATAAATCTATTAAACTCCCAGAAAGCATGGAAATAGGACTCACCGAATTTACAATTTCGTGTGCAAAAACACGAATAAGCCTGTACATGGCATCCATTTCTCCTTTGTCAATTGCATTCTTGATATCCTGAAAAGCAATCACTTTAAGCTGCTCATTCTCTAACCTAAAGTCAACAGATTTAACAGCCAATTTCAAAATACGGTTTTTCACCAAGTACTTTCTCAGTTTTTGCCTACCAGATTTTATCCGGTTTAAGAAATCAGGAAATGACTTTTCAATTGAATCTAGCTCACTAATATTTTCAAAATCCTCTACCAGAAAAAGCTCTTTAAATGCAGTATTACAGAGCTTAACCTTCCCTTCATGATCGAATGCAAGCAAACCAATTCCAACAAGATCTAAAGTATACTGAAAAAAGACAAAATCTTTTTCCTTTTCTATTTTCACTTTTCCAAAAGCATTTATAATTCCATTGAAACTCTGGTGAAGATTCTGAAAAGCTTTCTCATTTTGATGCTCATTAAAGACCAAAGAGGCATCTTGATATTGGAACGCATTAAAAAAACGAGCCAAATCTCGGTTGGTTTTATTAATATAGTAGATTAAATATACGATTTGAAAAATCCACAAAGCAACCAAACTGTAGCTCGTTACTACCATGTATTCCTTAGCATAAACATAGAGAAATAGCAAGGGTGTTAATGACAATAAAATTACATGAACAATTACGCCAATATAAAATCTTTTATAAATCATACTTCTTAATTTTATCGTATAATGTGGAACGATTAATTCCTAATTCCTTAGCAGCTAAACTCATATTTCCTCCGGTAAACCCAATGGCTTTCTCAATTAAAAACCTTTCATTATCTAGCAAATTTAATGTATCGGGCATTTTCTCCTTTTTAAAGGATTCGCTACCAATAAGGACATCATCTGTAGTTAATTTTTCCGAATCACTTAAAATTACAGACTTTTCGACAACATGTTGCAGTTCCCTAATATTTCCCGGCCACTTATGCTTACTTAGTTTATTTATAGCTGTTTTTTGTAAACTCATTTTCCCTTTGCCATACTGATCTGCATATTTTTCCAAATAAAAACTGCTCAATTCTTCAATATCCTCAATTCGATTTCGAAGGGAAGGTAATTCAATTAAAATAGTATTCAAGCGATACAATAAATCTTCACGAAACAATCCTTCACTCACCATTTCGAACAGATTGCAATTGGTAGCCGAAACAATACGTACATCAATTTTTACAGGAGTATTGCCTCCTACAGGAATAATTTCTTTACTCTGTATAGCTGTTAACAATTTGGTTTGCAAATGAAGCGGTACATTACCAATTTCATCTAAAAACAAAGTTCCACCAGATGCCAACTCAAAACGCCCCATTCTATCTTCTTTTGCATCGGTATAGGCACCTTTTTTCGAGCCAAATAATTCACTTTCAAATAATGATTCGCTAATTGCTCCTAGATCAACATGTATAAATACTTGATCTTTCCTTTTCGACTGTAAATGAATTTCCCGTGCAATAACCTCTTTCCCTGTTCCGTTCTCTCCTGTAATCAAAACATTGGCTTCTGTAACTGCAACCTTTTCTACCGTTTTAAAAACCTGAAGCATTGCCTCTGATTTTCCTTTTACAAAGCTACTATTCTTATTAATCTCTTGATTCAGCTGTTTTTGCTTTGTCTTGAGTGTTTTTATTTCAAGTTTAGAACATCTCAATTTATAGGCCTTCAATAATGTTGAAAGAATATGACTCTCATCCCATGATTTCTGAATAAAATCTACCGCTCCTTCCTTCATGGCTTTTACAGCCAATTCAACATCTCCATAAGCTGTAATCAACACCACACAGGTATTTTTATCCTGCTCAAGAATCTGTGTCAACCAATACAATCCTTCATTTCCTGAGTTGATCCCAGCTTTAAAATTCATATCCAACAAAATCACATCATATTCCGTTTCTCTGAGTTTTGACAGTAAACTATTGGGGTTTTTAATGGTATCTATTTTCTCAAAATGTGCTTGCAAAAACAGCTGAAGAGCGAATAATAATTCTTCATTATCATCTACAATTAAGAGATTTCCTTTTTTAGGCATACAAGTTTGATATTTAAATAATATTTAGATTTAAAGTTAGCATATTGTTGTAATTAACAACATGAAGTGTTGGAAATTCCGACACTAACAATTGTAACAAATAACATAAACCATTGGTTATAAGGCATGATTTTATTTGGCACAGTACTTGGATTCATCTGTTCAAATCTTAAAACTAAAAATAATGATTCTTACAAAAGACTTGTGTAAAACATTCAGAACCGAGGAAGTTGAAACATCTGCTTTAAATAATGTAAACCTACATATTAATGATGGTGAATTCGCGGCAATAATGGGACCATCAGGATGCGGTAAATCCACACTTTTAAACATCATTGGTTTGCTAGACAATCCTAGCAATGGCAATTACCTATTTAATAACAATGATGTAAGTAATAAATCTGAGCGAGAAAGAACACAATATAGAAAAGGAAATATTGGTTTTATTTTTCAAAGCTTTAATCTAATTGATGAATTAAATGTATTTGAAAATGTTGAGTTACCGCTTCTCTACATGGGAATTTCAACATCAGAAAGAAAAAAGAAAGTGAACGAAGTTTTAGAAAGAATGAATATTGCTCATAGAACCAAACACTTTCCTCAGCAGTTATCAGGAGGCCAGCAACAACGTGTCGCTATTGCACGTGCAGTAGTCACCAATCCCAAATTGATTCTTGCTGATGAGCCAACAGGTAACCTTGACTCAACTAATGGAACTGAGGTGATGGAGCTACTAGATGAGTTAAACACAGCTGGAGCAACAATTGTTATGGTTACTCACTCGCAAAGTGATGCCACCTACGCTCACCGCATTATTCATTTGTTTGATGGTAAGATTGTATCAGAAAACAAGAAAACCGATAATAAACCACAAAAAGAAATGCACGAAGCATAATATTCAAGCAAATCTTAAATACTTTTAACCCAAATAATCTTCTTATGCTCTGGCACAATATAAAACTGACATTCCGAAATCTTTTTAAGAACCTTACGAATTCCTCTATCAACATTTTGGGACTTTCTGTTGGAATGGCAACTGTTATTCTCATCATGCTTTACGTTCAAAATGAATTAAGCTATGATAAATTCAACTCAAAGCATGAGAGAATACACAGAATGTACTCCACGTATCATGACAACACTGGACCGCGTTGTATGCGCCTGACTTCTGAAAATTTCTCCTCAAAAATCCCAGAAGTCGAAGAAGTTACTCAGGTATATAATTATGATCAACCCATTGATTATCGGAAAAATAGATTTACCGAATTCTCTCATTTATATGTTGATTCTAACTTCTGTAAAATATTTGATTTAGAATTTCTATATGGTCATCCACAAAAAGCATTATCAAAATTAAATGGATTAGTGCTAACCGATGAATGCTCTAAAATCATTTTTGGTGAGATCAACTCCATAGGAAAGCAGGTTACTATAAATGAATCAATTTATACTGTTGAAGGAATTGTAAAAAAATTACCTATAACATCGCATTATAAATTTGATATATTAACTACTATGGAATCAAATCCTTGGTTAGAAGAATTAAGGAGTTTAGAATTCATTACCTACATATTGTTCAAAGAAAATATCAATACGAAATTAGCAATTAACAAATCATTGGTTGTATATAATCAAATCATACAAAATTGGTTTACCAAATATGGATATGAATCAAATGGAAATATGGAACCTCTTACAGATATTCACTTGCATTCGACGATTAGCAACTATCTTGGAGATCAGGGAGATATTGTATCTATTCTTGTACTAAGCACACTTGCAATGCTAGTCCTTTTGATTGCCCTAATTAATTTCATTAATATAATGACAGTTCAATATGAGGCGAAAATGGGTGAGATTGGCTTACGCAAAGCAATCGGTGCCAATCGTATCGTATTAATTAAACAATTCTTAGGTAGCTCTTTCCTTTACTCTTTTGTTGCATTAATATTAGGCATTATTCTCTCTGAAATATTCCTAAATAACTTTAACGTCCTAATTGACAGAGACTTAACACCTAAATACTTCCACAATCCTTCACTATTATTGGGACTAATTGGAATATTTATCTTCACTGGATTTCTTTCAGGAGTATACCCTGCGCTTTACCTTACTAAATTTCATGCAGCTGAAATAATCAAAGGCAATTTAACAAAACGAAAAGGTAGTTTATCTTTTACAAAGATTCTGGTTATTGTACAATTTACTATTTCAATTAGCTTAATCTCCAGCCTGTTAATCATCCGTCAACAAACCAATTATTTAGAAAGTGCTGATTTAGGCTTTAAGCCTGAAAATGTAATGGGAATCGTATCTTTAAGTCAACCGCTTAGAAGATCTTTTCCTGCTATTAAAGAAGAATTATCTAAAATTCCAGCAATACAATCCATAAGTGCTAGCGATCATTTTCCTGGTGGTGGAGCGAGTGGACAAGGTTTTTATTTGCTTGGTAAAGAACAAAGCAGTTCAATGGATTGTGACGAATACAGGGTACAAGCTGATTATTTCGAAACATTAGGAATAGAATTTAAAGAAGGTCGCTCCTTTAACGAGGACGATAAGTCTGATCGTTATGGCATAATTATTAATGAAGCTGCCGCTAAAATGATAGACACAGAACATATTTTGGGTTCTAAGATCAATTATGCAGATACAATTTATACAATTCAAGGGATTGTTAAAAACTTTCATTTCCGATCGCTTCGTAGTAAAATAGCTCCTCTTCTATTTAGCAATCGACGTTTTGGACTATTTACCATATTGATTAAGTACAACACAAGCAATTACAAGGAACTCGAAATTAAAATTGAAAGTGTATTACGTAAGTTCGATCCAAGCTACAATCTAAATGTTATCAATGTTGAAAAAAGTAACCGAGATCGCTATCATCAAGAAAGACGAACAATGAAAATAGCAATGTACACTTCTATTTTATCAATCATTATTGCTTTAATTGGCTTGTATTCTTTAAGCTTATTTATGATTCAAAAACGTACGAAAGAGATTGGGATACGTAAAATAAATGGTGCGTCTATAACTCAAATTTCAAAACTATTTCTTGGATTATTTAGCAGATGGATTTTAATGGCCTTTGTCATCGCAATTCCTATTTCATGGATCTGCATGAATCAATGGCTTGATGGGTTTGTTAGAAAAATTGATATAGGAGTTTTACCATTCCTAATTTCTGGGGGTGCAACCTTGCTCATTGCTCTTACAACAGTATTCTATCATACCTGGAAATCTGCAAATCAAAACCCAATAGAATCTTTACGTTACGAATAAAACCTATCAACTATGTTCTGGTACAAATTAAAACTCGCTATAAGAAGTTTAGCGAATGACAAATTAAACTCAATTATAAACATTTTTGGTCTTGCCGTTGGAATGACAGCAGTAATTCTTATTTCCATTTACGTGCAGCATGAATTGAGCTACGATAAATTTAATGAGAAGCATGAGAGAACCTACAAGCTTATCTCTCTTTTTGATGATACTGGTAAAGAATTAACACCACACGAAATAGGTTTACGATTAACAAGAGAGAATTTTAGCAATCAAATTCCTGAAATTGAAGAAATAACTCAAATTTTACGAGGCTATAGACAAACTGTAAAAATAGGTGATAATCACTTCAACCGAATTCGTTGTCTTTATGTAGATACCAACTTCCATAAAGTTTTTAGTTTAAAACCCATT
>JADGFH010000270.1 GCA_016743925.1 Labilibaculum sp. | reverse complement strand
GGCCTACTCCATTCAATTGTTAAATATGGAAAGAAGAGTAAATCAAGCTTTTTACTCTATCTATCAGAAACAAATGGCTTTAAAAATTTCTGAAGAGGAATTTGAAAACCAAAAAGTCAGTAAGGATATTATTGTCAGTAAAGTAGAAGGTGGATTATCAGCCAGAGAAGAACTTTATCAAGCTGAATTAAATTATTCTACCAGTAAATCGAGCCTTGACAATAACCGTGTAGGGCTTGAAAATGCGAAGGATGATTTCAAATTTCTACTGGGAATATCTTTATACGATGACGTATCTGTAAGTACTGATATTAAATATGTTCCTGTAATTGTAAATTTGAAAAAGGCCATCGAAAACGGACTAAACCAAAGGTTGGAATTAACCCAAAAAGAGATCGACTTAAACAATGCCAAATTCGATTTAATACAAACCTCATCGATAAACGAATTTAAAGGAAATGTAAGCCTTTCGATTGGTATTATGGGAAATAATGAAAAACTAGCCGATGTTTACGACAAACCTACAAAAAGTCCTCGTGCTGGCATCACTTTTTCCATTCCAATATTCGATTGGGGAGAAAGAAGAGCCCGTATTAGAGCTGCCGAATTAGAAATTGAAAGCCGTCAGATAGACAAGAATAGCTTGCGAGATGATATCACTATCAACATTAGAAAAACATACAGAAACCTTCAGAATTTAATTCAGCAAATAGATATTGCCAAGCAAAATGAGAGAAATGCTGAGTTAACCTATGATATCAATTTAGAGAGATACCGAAATGGGGATTTGACAAGTATAGATTTGGAACGTTTCCAAAATCAGTTATCCGAAAAGAAAATGACTAAGGCTAACTCTTTAATCGAGTATAAATTGGAACTATTAAATCTAAAAATCCAATCGCTTTGGGATTTCGAAAACGACAGATCATTTGTACCACAAGAACTGCAAGAAAATTTGATAATTGAATAAACACGAAACCAATCATGATATACCATACAAACTCCATAACAATGAAACGAATCGCATTCTTCATTCTAAGCTTAGCAGTTTTTTCTGCTTGTAACGATAATGAAACTGATCTGAACAAAGATATCGCTGTTCAAGTATCTGTCCAGGAAATCACATCCAAAAGTATTGAGAAATTTATCAGTACAACGGGAACTGTAAATCCAATAAAAACAGTTGCTCTAAAAAGTGACGTAGCTGGAAAATACCACTTGCAAATCAATCCAAAAACTGGTCGCAAATTTGCCTTAGGCGATTACGTTAGCGAAGGAACAACAGTTATCATTTTGGAAGACAAAGAATATGAGAACAATATCAAAATAAAATCTTTGGAATTGCGCTTAGAAATATCGCAACAGGTTTCTGAAAAGCAGCAATCATTGTATAAAAAAGGTGGAGTAACCCTTTCAGAAGTTAAAAATTCTGAGATTGACCTCATCAATGCTAAATATTCTTATGAAGATGCCATTTTTCGTTTGGCTAAATTAAAAGTTAAAGCTCCTTTTTCGGGAAGCATCACCAATTTGAATTACTACACTGACAATACCAAAATAGCCGCTGCTTCTGATTTGCTAAGCATTATGGATTACAGCAAACTTCATATGGAGATTAATTTGGCTGAAAAAAACATGAGTTCGGTGAAAACAGGTCAGCAGGTAAACATCATCAACTATACCATTCCTGGTGATACTTTAAATGGAGTTCTTTCCCAATTATCACCTGCTATCGATTCTGAAACCAGATCTTTTAAAGCTATTATCAATATCAACAACTCGAAACTTTTATTGCGACCAGGTATGTTTGCCAAAGGTGAAATTGTGGTTGCAAAAGCAGATTCAGCTATCGTTATATCTAAAGATGTGATATTAAATAAGCAAAGAGGAAATACCGTATTTGTTGTAAACAAAGGGTTGGCCGAGGAACGAATTATTGAATTTGGATTAGAGAATCCAAACGAAGTACAGATTATCACTGGTCTAGAGAAGAAAGATCGATTGGTAATTAAAGGTTTTGAAACCCTTCGTAACAGATCAAAAATTAAAGTGGTGAAATAATTTACATAGCTATTTCAATTCACATCCAATTTTAAATGGTAGTCTCTATCATACAATAATTAATTGCTTTTAAAATGAAGAAAATAACTCAATTTTCGGTCAATTACCCAGTAACCGTATCCATGATCGTGATGGCAATATTGCTTTTGGGCTATGTATCGCTCGGCAAACTAAATGTTGACCTGTTCCCGGAAATGAACGCGCCGCGAATATTTGTGGAGATTAAAGCAGGTGAGCGACCACCTGAAGAGATTGAAAAGCAATTTATTGAAAGTATAGAAGCACAATCTATTCGTCAAAAAGGAGTTAGTCAGGTTTCATCGGTTTGTATGGTTGGTTCTGCTCGAGTTACTGTGGAGTATACTTGGGGCAGCGATATGGATGAAGCTTTTCTTGATTTGCAAAAAGCACTTACCAATTACAGTCAGAATGCTGAAATTGATGAATTTACGATAACACAACACGATCCAAATGCATCTCCAATATTAAACATCGGAATGCTTCATCCTGAAATTACAGATATGGATGAACTTCGAAAAATTGGCGAGAATTACATTCGTAATGAGTTGATTCGTTTGGAGGGGATTGCTGAAGTTGAATTAACAGGGACGCAAGAAAAAGAAGTGCGTATTGAAACCAATCAATACCTATTGGATGCACACCAAATTAGCATCGATCAAATTGTTCAAAAAATACAAAATCTCAACCAAAATGTTTCTGGTGGAAGCATTGTGGAAATGGGGAAGAAATACATTATTAAAGGAGCTGGCTTAATTCGAAACATTGAGGAAATCGAAAATGTAATTGTCGGAACAAAACAATCCTCTGCCTCATCACAAACAGGGATGAGTGCTGATAATCAAGCATTGGTAAAAGATAAAGTACCTATTCTTTTAAAGGATGTTGCCAAGGTCCGTTTCGTAGCCAAAAAATCTCAAAATATTGTCCGAATTAATGGCGTAAGATGTATTGGCTTATCCATTTACAAAGAGACTGGATCGAATACCGTTCAAGCAGTTGAAGATTTTGAAAAAACGATGGTATCCATCAAAAAAGCATTACCTGGATATCAATTTATCGTGGTTCAAAATCAAGGAAAATTCATTCAAACAGCTATTGATGAAGTAGAAGAAACAGCCTTAATTGGTGTTTTGATCGCTATTTTGGTGCTCTTCGTATTTCTGAGAAGAATAAAAGTAACCGCCATTGTTAGTTTTGCAATTCCGGTTTCCATCATTGCCACTTTTAACTTGATGTATTTTAATGGATTGAGTTTAAACATCATGACCCTAGGAGGTTTGGCCTTAGGTGCTGGAATGTTAGTTGATAACGCCATTGTGGTTATTGAAAACATCTTTCGGAAAATGGAACTTGGCCTCTCGGTAAAAGATGCTGCCATAGAAGGAACATCAGAAGTTGGAGGAGCAATTGTTGCTTCGACCCTAACGACCATTGTGGTATTTCTTCCAATTGTATACATGCACGGAGCATCGGGTGCTTTGTTTAAAGATCAGGCATGGACAGTTGCTTTCTCCTTAATTGCATCTTTATTTGTTGCCATATTAATGATTCCGATGCTATTCAATTATGCATACAAAGGAAAAGCTAAGGACACAAAATTCAAATCTGTTAAAATTGCTTGGTATGGAACAATGCTTGCCAAAATACTAAACAAAAGAAGTTTGGTGATTGGTGCAGGATGTGTTTTACTCGTAATTACTGGTCTTATACTCCCCTATGTAGGAAACGAATATCTTCCTAAAAGTGGCGTTGGAGAATTTAGTTTAGATATTGAATTAAAGGAAGGAACTCAACTCGATCGAACATCAAAAACTGTTGGTGCTATAGAATCGATGTTGCAACAATCTTTAGGAGACAAATTCGAAACAGTCTATAGTCAAATTGGTCCGGGAAGTAGTTCTGCTACCGACAAATCTGTCTTTCAAAATGAAAATACAGCCAATATTAAAATCCGCCTTAAAAGCGAATATTCAGAACAATCAGAAGCTATTCTTGAACATGTAGGACTGCTAATTGCCGACATTCCAGATGCACAAATATCTATTGTTCGTGATGAAACAGCATTACAATCAACTATTGGAACAGAAACTGCTCCTATCGAAGTTGAGGTGAAAGGAAAAGACATAGAAGTACTAGAGCAAATATCAAAGGAAATTAAAGAACTCCTGACTCAAGTTCCTGATTTGATAAATGTAAAAACCAATATTGAAGAAGGAGCACCTGAAGTTGATGTTGTTATTGATCGCTACAAAGCAGGAATATTTAACCTAAGCACAAGTGCAATTGCGGGTCAATTGCAAGATATTTTAATGGGCAAAAATGCTGGGAAATTTGAACAAGGTGGCGATATGAATGACATTACCATTCAGCTACCAGAAACAAGTCTTTCCGAATTAAATACGCTTGTACTTAAAAGTGGAGATAAAGAGATTCCGCTTTACGAAGTGGCACACATCAAAAAATCATCTTCTCCAAAGCAAATGCTGAGAAGAAATCAAACTCGTATTGGAAAAATAAGTGCAGCTATTCAAGGCGATATTGCTTTTGATCAGATTATTGAGAAGATTAACAGTGAAATTTCAAATATTGAATTGCCTCAAGGCTATCAGGTGAGTCTTATTGGTGAAGAACAAAAAAGACAGGAAGCACTTTCCAATCTAAGCTTTGCTTTGCTACTCTCCATTGTTCTAGTGTATATGGTTATGGCATCACAATTCGAATCTTTAATTCATCCATTCACAATTCTACTAACCATTCCATTAGCTGGAGTTGGTGCCGTATGGGCATTTTTCCTTTTAGGAATTCCAATGAACATCATGGCTTATATAGGTATTATTATGCTAGGAGGTATAGCGGTGAACGATTCAATCATTCTGGTCGATGCCATAAATAAATTCAAAGAACAAGGAAATTCCTTACGTGATTCCATTGTGATGGCAGGGGAAAACAGAATTCGACCAATTATCATGACCAGTATTACAACCATTTTGGCTTTGCTTCCTCTTACCATTGGATTTGGAGAAAGTGCAGCCTTACGAGCTCCTATGGCCATTGCCGTAATTGCTGGTTTGGTTACATCAACCTTGCTAACATTGGTTGTAATACCTTGTGTTTACTATGTTTTCGATAACATGCAAACTTATCTGTCTCAAATGAGAACTAGAAGAGCAAAGTATAGCAAAAAATAAAGAATTGAATTACAAGAAGTCCCCCCTCTCAAGAGGGGATTTAAACTGGACTGATTAAAACGAAAAAAATGAATTTCATTATAAAACGAAAGGTTTTAATTGCAATGCTCTTTACCGGACTTAGCATGTTGGGGTTTTTCTCTTACAAGCAATTGCCGGTCGAATTAATTCCCAATGCGCAACTCCCAATGTTATTTGTTCAGGTGGGAACCTCAATGGAGGTCGATCCTCGCTACATGGAAAGTGAAGCCATTATTCCTTTGGAAGGAATTATTGGTGGAATGGAAGGTATCGAAAAAATTGTATCGACAGCCGGACAGCAAAGAGGAAGCATTGAAATTTCATTTGAACAAGGAACAAATATCAAATATGCCTATTTAAAACTAGCCGAAAAGGTAGAAGCAAAGAAGAAAGACCTTCCAGAAGAATTTAGAGTACAGGTATTCAAATTCGACATGGAACAAATCAACAACATGTTCATGAATATTCAGGTTCGTGGAAGTGGAGGTGTTGATCGAGTTCGACAAATTACAGAAAATGAGATCTTAGATAAGATCCAAAACATAAACGGAATTGCCAATACTGCACTTTTCGGAGGCCGTGAAAAGTCAATTGAAATTCTGCTTAAAGATGATGTTTGTAAAAGTTATGGCATCAGTCCATCGGATGTTCGATCTGTGCTAAGCAAGAACGACAACATGCGCGAGTTTGCTGGTAAAGTAATTGAAAACAGCAGAATGCATTTTGTGAATGTGGTTTCAGAATTTTCTGATATTTCCGAATTACACGAACTGGTTGTTCGAGAAAAGGGGGACATCAAACTTAAAGATATTGCCTACATACGCTTTGGTGTTAAAGAACAAACCTCTTACAGTCGTGTAAATGGAAAAGAAGCAGTAACACTTCAGTTAACAAGAGATTCTCAATCGAATATTATCGAATTATCCGACAATGTTATTGAGAAAATTGAAGAGATTAATGAGGAGTTTGCGAATAAAGATATCACTTTAGTAGTGCAAACAAATACAGCCGAAACAATGAAAACCAATATCGATTTAATTATTGAATTGGCATTGGTTGGCGGACTCTTGGCTATTTTCATTCTCTGGATTTTCCTAAAAAACATCAGACTGGTAACTGCAATAGCATTGGCCATTCCAATTTCCGTTTATACTGCTTTCAATTTTTTCTATGCTTACGATATCACTATTAACACACTAACTTTGTTGGGAGTGGCATTGGCCATTGGTATGCTGCTCGACAATAGCATTGTCGTTCTCGAAAACATTTACCGCTTGGCAGCACAAAAGAAGGATCCTGATACTGCTGTAATTCAGGGAACCAAAGAAGTGTGGCGATCCATTTTTGCAGCCACCTTAACTACTATTGCCGTATTTTTACCTTTTCTGTTTACAGACAATTTTTTGATTGGATTATTTGGAAAGCACATTGGCATTTCTATCATCTCAACCTTGCTGGTATCGCTCGTAGTAGCCTTGCTTTTAATTCCAATGATTACCCACTCCTTTCTAAAGCGAAAAGGTAAAATCCGTAAGGTAAATTTCGAAAACATCTCCTATCACAACCGATTGGTACAAGTTTATTTGGTGATTTTAAAATCGTGCATGCGCTTTCCAGGAAGAACCATTTTAGGCGCTTTAGGACTCTTTTTCGTAACCCTACTAATAAGCTTAGGTCTAAGCATGATTACCACGGAAGAAACAGAAACAAAAGACCTTAACCTGTACGTAACACTACCCGGAGGAACAACACTCGACAATACCGATTTATTCATAAAACAGGTAGAAAAAAAGCTCGATTCCTTACCTGAAAAAAAGGATATCACTAGTCAAGTGTATGAGGAGGAAGCTGTTTTAACCATTACTTTGGTGGACGATTATCGTGATATGCAAAACCTTTCCGTTCCCGGGATTAAGAAAAACATACTAGAACAATTAAACGGTCTACCAAGAGCATCATTTAGTTGGGATCCTCCTGCTACAGGTCGTCGTTTTGGCGGTGGTGGAGGCGGATTCGGTGGTGGCAACCCTTTCATGGAAATGCTAGGTATTGGAACCCAAAAGGAGAAGTTAGTTATAAAAGGACAGGACTTTGATAAAATGCTGGACCTATCACGCGATTTAGAATACTACGACAAC
>JADGFH010000269.1 GCA_016743925.1 Labilibaculum sp. | reverse complement strand
TGTGTTAAGTATGGTAAATCGTCTAACGGATTTGTAAATTATGTGAACGGTGCTAACGTAGGTGGTTTTGTAAAAGTCGCCAATGCAATGATAGCACAAGGAGTTGTATAGTTTTAATACTTTAATGAAGACAATGGTTACTCTGTAAAGGGTAACCATTTTTTATAACAATAAATGCCTCGAATCTAAATTTATTCTTTCATAATATCTAGCTTTTGTTAACTTTATGGCTGCTAATCAAAAAATCAGAAATGTCAGAAATAACTAAAAGCCCAGCAATTAAACAAGGATGGCTACGTGCTCTCCTAATTGTAATTCCATTCATAATTTTCACCGGAATTTTTCAACTCATTGGCATGTATGTATGGTCATTAATATCCAATCAAGATTTTATGGATATGGCGCAAAATATGGCGAATGCATCAACCTCTTCTTTTGCTGTCCTTCAAGTTTTCGGAACAATAGGAACCCTATTATTAGTTTGGATTTTTACCCGATTTATTGATCGTGAAAATTTTGTTGATATCGGCTTTTCACTTAAAAAAAGATCCAAAGATATTCTTTACGGATTAATCACTGGAATATTCATGATGGGTATAGGTAGTTTACTTCTTTACTTTTCTGGTAATCTAACTTACGACACCATTAATTTTAATTTGATTGCATTTTTACAAGCCGTTCTGCTGTTCATTTTTGTTTCAATAAATGAAGAAGTATTTGTACGCGGTTATATCCTTAGAAATATGATGGGATCAATGAACAAGTACATTGCCTTAGTGGTTTCATCCTTACTGTTCATGGCTCTTCACCTAATGAATCCAAATCTCTCTTTAGTTGGAGTTATAAATTTAGTTCTTGCAGGGATTTTATTAGGAATTGGATATATTTTTACGAAAAACCTGTGGTTCCCACTTGCCTTACATTTTAGTTGGAATTTCTTTCAAGGACCTATTTTCGGATTCGAAGTTAGTGGAACCAACACCAATTCTCTGATTTCTCATACCATACAAGGAAGTGAACTTTTAACTGGAGGTAAATTTGGATTAGAAGGCTCACTTGTTGCCACAGCTCTTTGCTCTATAGCAATACTTGTATTTTGGGCAATTTATAAAAAGCAGGATATCAAGATAGCAAACCCAGAAACAATTTAACTTCAAATGAAATCAATTCTCTTTCTATTATTTTTAGGTTTACTTTCCTCCTGTACTCTTAATTCAGAATCTATTCTTGAAGATTTTTCATCTTCCGATTTGGAAAGTATTTTCAAATCAGAAAATGCTGATGGCTGTTTTGTCATCTGCGATTTTAAGGCAGACAAAAAACTCACCTACAATTCAGCAAGATTAGATTCAACCTTTCTCCCCGCTTCTACTTTCAAGATTATCAACTCGATGATTGCCCTAGAAACAGGAGTAATTAAAGATGAAAATGAAATTATCACATGGGATGGAAAAAAGCGATTTGTGAAAGAATGGAATCAAGATTATAATCTAAAATCAGGAATAAAATATTCTGTTGTTTGGTTCTATCAGGAATTAGCTCGCCGAATTGGTAAAGAGAAAATGCAATATTGGGTAAATGCAGCTAAATATGGAAATCAAAATATTGGTGGAAAAATAGATTATTTCTGGCTAAATGGTGACATTCGAATTAGTCCAAATCAACAAATTGATTTTTTACAAAAATTGTACTTAAACGAACTTCCTTTTTCAAAGAAAAATCAAGAAATTGTTAAAAATATAATGATTGTTGACAAAACTCCTGATTATTCCATTCATGCAAAAACAGGATGGGCAATGCGAATCAATAAACAAATTGGATGGTATATTGGTTATTTTGAAAAAGAAGATAATGTTTATTTTTTTACCATTAATATGGATATTAAAAATAAGGCTGATGCTTCCAAACGAAAAATCATTGTATCTAAAATATTTAAGCTACTTCAGTTAACTAAATAACAGAAATTTCAGCAAATTAAAGCCTATGAAAAATATAGTATTACTCTTCGTTTTAATCCTCTCAGCATCTACATTTGCAACTGCAGGACAAGATTCAAATAAATTCGAAGAAGATTTGAAATACCTTTTTCAGATTAACGGATCGCAAGCTAGTTATCAAAAATCTATTAAAACCATGATTGTTCAGCTGAGGCAACATGAATCTGATGTTCCTACTGAATATTGGGATAAAGCCGAAACTGAATTTGTAAATACTTCTGTTGATGATTTAATTAAAATGCTTCTTCCAATTTACAGACAGAATCTTTCTCACGATGATGTATTGGCAATGATTGATTTTTACGAATCGGTTGCTGGAAAAAGAATTGCTCAAAAATTACCAAAAATAACCACCGAAAGCATGCAGGCAGGAATGTCTTGGGGACAATCAATTGGCGAAAAAATAAAAGCTGATATTAAAAGTAAAGGATTTAAAATCAGATTGCCATTTACACCATAAATAATTACTCAAGGGATCAATTAAAGAGTAAATATGAATTAAATCATTTCTTAACAAGCAGGTAATTAGTATTTTTTGGGGTTCTAAAACCCAAAACCCAATGAATACGAAATTCGCACCTAAAAAGAACTATCAACAGACTAAGAAAACAATTGGTTATGTCCCCCGAAAAAAAGCCACAGTAGAAGATTATCTTCGCATTGGTTTCATGTCTGGATTGGAAGTTCATCAGCAACTTGACACTAAAGAGAAGCTATTTTGCCATTGCCCAAGTGGTGTTTTTCACAAGAATGACGCTTATGATGCAGAATTAATCAGACACATGCGGCCTGCCATGAGTGAACTTGGAGGTTATGATGGCACAGCATTAATGGAGTTCAAGACTCGAAAAAACATCACCTACCAAATTAATAATGAAACTGCTTGTACATATGAAGTTGATGATACACCACCCTTTAAAATAAACCCTGAAGCACTCGGAATTGCCCTAAGAATATCTCTCTTGTGCAAATTAAATATTGTTGGTGAAGTTCATATTACCAGGAAACAATATTTAGATGGCAGTATTCCAACAGGTTTTCAACGAACGGCTATTTTAGGCGTAAATGGTCAAATTCAACTTAGTAACAAAAAAGTTAATTTAATACAGTTAAGTATTGAAGAAGACTCTTGCCGAGAAATTTCTGATATTGGACACGAGCGTTATTACAAGACCGACAGGCTAGGAACTCCTCTAATTGAAACCGTAACTGCTCCAGAGTTAAATACACCTGACGAATTAAGAGAAGCTGCAGAATACATCCGATTCTTAAATAGAAGCACAGGGCTCGTAAGAACAGGAATGGGAGCAGGTCGAGAAGATGTTAACGTTAGCTGTAAAGGTGGATCAAGAGTAGAAATAAAAGGCGTTGCCCACAACAAATGGATTCCAGAACTTTCTCATAACGAAGCTTTCCGACAATGGGCTTTATTACACATCAAGGAGATCCTTACTGAAAGAATTCAAAAAGAAGATTGGAAAATTAAAACAGAAGAGCTTGAATATCTAGAATACAAATTTACCTATCCGCCATTAGCCGAATGCAAAGAAAAAAACTTACAAATTATTGCAATCAACCTTCCTGAATTTAAATGTATTTTATCTCATTTCACACAACCAAATCAAAATTTTTCTGATGAGTTAGCCCAGCGATTAAAAGTAATTGCATGTATTGAGAATCCGAATATTGTTCATTCTGAACAAGAGGAAGAATTGCTTTCAAAGCAAGATTTAGAATCAATACGCAAAAAGTTAAATGCAAAATCAAATGATGCACAATTAATTATTTGGGGTGAAAAAGACGATATTCCAACTGCAATTGAGGCAATCGACAAACGTTGTAAAATGATTTTTGATGGCGTTCCTAACGAGACACGAAAATCATTTAGTGACGGAACTACTATTTTTGAAAGAGTTCTTCCAGGTGCCGATCGAATGTATCCTGATACTGATTCTGCACCAATTCCATTATCTGATGAGTACATTGCAGAACTTGGAAAAAATCTACCTAATGATATTTTTGACAGAATAGCACAAATGAATAAATGGGGAGTTCCAGTTGACACCTATCATTTTATTTTCAGTAAAGATTTATACCCAATTATTAAAGAAATATGCGATCGATTTAAGTTTAATCCTAAAAGTACCGCTATATTCTTTGGACACACCTACAAAAATATTATCGGCAAAAACAAAGCACATGCCGAATTTAATTACCGAAAATTAATCGCCCTTTTTAAATTTATTTCTGAACAAGAATTACATCCAAACATAGCGAGATATCTATTTCCTATTCTTTACCAACATCCTAGTATGGATTTTCAATCCATGCTTACCAGCCTAAAATTCAAGAAAAGAAGCATGGCTGAATTAATTGCTCCAATCGATTTTTTACAAGAAAAGTTCAAGGATCTGCATTCCGATGAAAACATGGAAAATGCTGCTCATTGGATAATGGGGCAATTACACCGTCAAGCAATTGGTAATATTGAATTAAGAGAATTAAGAGAAAACATTGACAAAAAATTGAAGTAATGGAAGATATATTTCAAGGATACAAAGGGATGGCTCTGGAAACGCTAAAAAAATACAATGTACGAGTTTGGGGAAAAACACATATTGTTACTACAAGAGGTGAATTTGACGGAACAATACTTCCACGTGCTGAAAATGATGATGATAAGCATATCGTTGTAAAAATAATTACAGGATACAACATAGGAATAAATGTTTCAACGATAACAGTAATGAAGGAAACTGGCTATAAAAAAGCCAATTACAAAGTTCCTGAAAAAGAATTTCCCTTTACGGAAGGTCAACCAGCAGTTAAATTATTTGGAACAGGTGGAACAATTGCATCTCGTTTAGATTATAGAACAGGAGCAGTAATTCCGGCCTTTTCACCTGGAGAACTATATGGTTCTGTTCCCGAATTAGCTGATATCTGTAATTTAAGCACAGAAAAAGTATTTGCTGTATTCAGCGAAAATATGGGACCAAAACAGTACATTTCATTAGCAATTGCAATTGGTAAAGAAATTGAAAAAGGCATAGATGGAATTATAATTGCGCATGGAACCGATACTTTGCATCATACAGCAGCAGCACTAACCTATATGGTACAAGACTCTCCAGTTCCTATTGTATTAGTAGGATCTCAACGATCTTCAGACCGTCCTTCATCCGATGCAGCATTAAATTTAATGCATTCGGCTGTTGCTGCGGGTCATGGCGACATCGCAGAAGTTATGGTATGTATGTTTGGACCAACATCTGATGAATATGGATTCTTACATCGAGGAACAAGGGTTCGTAAAATGCACTCTAGTTACCGCTCTACCTTCAGGACTCTTGGAGATACTCCTTTAGCCACAGTTACAAGAAAGGGCGTTAAAGCGATTAAAAAGAAGTACAATCATCGTAGAAAAGATCGAAATGTAAAAATCCTACCCTACTTCGAAGAAAAAGTTACAATTCTTTATTATTATCCTAATATGCAACCAGACATTATTGATGCTCTTGTTGATTGTGGTTACAAAGGAATTATAATCGCTGGAACAGGACTTGGTCATGTTAATAAACCAGTATATCCAGCAATTAAACGTGCTATAGAAAAAGGTGTTAATATATTCATGACAGTCCAAACCCTTTGGGGATACACTCATATGTTTGTATATGATACGGGGAGAGATTTATTATCTATGGGTGTAATTCCTCTTGACAATATGCTTCCCGAAGCCGCCTATGTTAAATTAGGTTGGACTCTTGGTCAAACTTCAGACCATCAGGAAGTAATTGATTTAATGCAACATTCAATTAACGACGAAATAACAAAAAGAGAACCTTACAATGGCTATCTCCTTTACCAAGGAGGTGTTCCAGAAGTGGAACAATTTGTAAAAAACTTCAGAAAGTAAACTAAATCCCAGTTAACGCTGGGGTTTTCTATTTATAAAAATAAAAGATTAATATTATTTTCACATCAAGAGGTAACTTTATTCTTATCTTTAAGTACGATTAGAAAAAAGTCTTTATGAGTATATTAGAAACAACATTTGATCTCGAACAATTTACCCAAACATTAAATACAGAGCTTAACAATGGTTTACCCGGTTTTGATGCTCAAAAAGTAATGTCACCATCCATTCGAGATCATGCATTAAAAACCAGCGATCCTTCTATTGCGAGAGACAGCAGCGTTTTACTTCTATTCTACCCAAAAAATGGTCAATTGTATATTCCTTTTATAAAACGAACTACTGGCAATACAAGTCACAGTGGGCAGATAAGTTTACCAGGTGGTAAGTACGAAGAAAGTGATGAAAATAGAACTATTACAGCCATTCGTGAAACCAACGAAGAACTAGGTGTTGAATGCAAAAAAATAAAAATACTTGGTTTCTTAACAGAACTTTATATTCCTGTAAGCAATTTTATGGTTTTACCGGTTTTAGGCTATTGTGAAAAAAGACCAGAATTCAAGTTGAGTGAATTTGAGGTTGAAGAAATTATAGAAATGCCTATTTCGCAATTATTTTCAGAAGAAAATATTAGTGAATACACGATTAAAAAGAATGATTTTAATATTCTCGCTCCTTATTTTAATGCCAAAGGCCATAAAGTATGGGGAGCAACGGCCATGATACTTGCCGAATTAAGAGAAATATTTTTACGAGCTGGTTTCATCAAGTAAAACAATATTCTGATAATGATTGTATCGTTCTAATATTTTAATCACATATTGGTAAGGCTCAGCACCTCTACAGTAACCGTATTTAACTACAGGATCATTAAAAAATTCCGGTTTAGATTTATTCAAAAGATAATAATCTACACTTCCTTTCCATTGATCAGGATTTTTTCCATTTTTTTCAGCCAATCTTCTGGCATCTAAGACATGTCCTAATCCAACATTATAAGAAGCAAGCAAGAATTTTAATCGATCCGTTTTGTCATCTAATGTTTCCTCTAGTCTATTTTCTAGATATTTTAAATGCTTTACTCCAGCCTCAACATTATCAATCGCAGAAGAGAGAGAATCAACATCGTATCTGTATGCCGTTTCAGGCATTAATTGCATTAAACCAAATGCACCAACCCACGAGCGTGCTTTAGGATCAAAGTTAGATTCCTGCGAAACAAGTGCAGAGAGTAATCTCCAATCCCAATTCACAATTTTTGCCTTTTCTTTCAACAAGTCATCGTATTCGGAAATTTTACCACTTTTTACAGTAAAATATTCACTTTGCAACATTTCCTCAATTCTACTACTTCTAAAATATCGACGATATATACTCTTATATTCTTTTGATTTTTGAAAATCAATTAACCACAAATTAACATCATGCGTAAGATGATTAGCTCCTTTACGCAATGCCCAAGCCAAATTCTGAGGAAAACTGACTGCTGTACCAATATCAAGGGTCGGATAATAGGTAGCATTAACCATGGCTACATTTTC
>JADGFH010000268.1 GCA_016743925.1 Labilibaculum sp. | reverse complement strand
GTATTATATCATTTTAGGTATTTTTGCAGGCTTGGTTTCACTTTACTTTACTCGTTTTTCCATGTATTTGGAATCCTTGTTCGATAAGGTTACCAACTCCTATCGAAAAATGCTGATTGGTGGACTTTCATTGGGAGTCTTGATCTTTCTGTTTCCACCTCTTTACGGAGAAGGTTATAATACAATTCAAGCCCTTTTAGATGGAAATCATACCGATCTGGTAAACAACAGTATTTTCTATTTCTTAAAAGATAATTATTGGTTGTTGCTAGGATACGTAGTTTTAATACTTGTATTTAAGGTTGTTGCTTCAACTGTAACTACCGGAAGTGGTGGAGTAGGAGGTATTTTCGCTCCATCCTTATTCTTAGGTGGTGTATCTGGTTTTTTAGTAGCAAGAGTCCTAAATGGTTTAGATTTTGTAAAATTATCGGAGAGTAATTTCACTTTAATAGGAATGGCAGGAATGATGGCAGGTGTTATGCATGCTCCGCTAACGGCTATTTTCTTAATTGTCGAAATAACGGGTGGATATGCCTTATTTATTCCGATCATGATAACGGCAACCATTGCCTACCTAACCATCATGTATTTTGAGCCGCATTCTATTTATACAAAACGTTTGGCAAAAAGAGGAGAGCTAATTACCCACAATAAAGATAAAGCAGTTCTCACCCTAATGAAATTAGGAAAAGTGATTGAAACTGACTTAAAAAGAGTTGATCCGAATGCTACTTTAGGCGAATTGGTTAAGACAATATCACAATCGCAACGAAATATTTTCCCTGTTGTAGATGAGGATGAGAAATTGTTAGGGATTGTACTTTTAGATGATATCAGAAACATCATGTTTAATCCGGAAATGTACGATGATACTTACGTTCACGATTTAATGATAATGCCACCGGCAATATTGGATGCGAATGCGCCAATGGATAAAGTAATGCGAAGATTTGAAGAAACTGGCGCCTGGAATCTTCCAGTTTGTGAGGACGATAAATATTTGGGATTTGTATCGAAAGCAAAGATTTTTAATGTTTACAGAAGAGTTTTGGTACATTATTCAGATGAATAGTAAAGCCTGAATACAATTTTGGCTGTTTTGCTAAAATTTCTATTTGTTCGTGGAATGAAGACTGAACTGGAATGATTCAGGAAGGTGCATTGGAGGTCTTCAACAAGGCATGGAAAGCAACAATTAGGGGCATTGGCGTGTTTTTCGAGTTTTTGGGGTGGGCAAATAGGTATTGGTGAAGCGTTTGAAGGCAAAAACGGAAGCAAGTAGGGCTAAGTGACACTAAAACAGATTGTTTTTAGCTTTGTCAATATTGATATCGATAAAAAGATCAGTAATTATAGGTAATACATAGCTTATTGCTACTCATTAATTCTTGTTCTTGTAGGCAGCCTAACAAATATAGCGGTTTTTCTTACTGAACAAAAAAAGAACTAGCCGTTCGTGTTTTCCTTTTCGATTTATTAAATTAGGAGTTCACCCATCCTGATAAATGGCAACAAATACTCGATGGCGTAGGTTTTTAATTTGGAGATTGCGCCATATCAACAACCAAAGTTTCATTTTAATTCTGAGCGTGCTTATTGGTATTGCATCAGGAATGACTGCGCTGTTATTAAAAACGGCAGTGTATAGGAGTAGGGAATTCTTGCTAGAAGGAATTGACTGGAGTTATCAGAACTACTTGTTTTTTTTGTACCCAATGATTGGGGTTGGGCTTACGCTTATCTTTAAAAAATACATCATTCGTGATTTTATAAAGCACAACATTACCTCCCTTTTACATGCAATTTCTAAGCGCAATAGTATTGTAAAACTGCATAAAACTTATTCATCTGTTATTGGTTCAATTATTACGGCAGGTTTTGGTGGTAGTATCGGTTTAGAGTCTCCAATTATATCTTCTGGGGCTGCAATCGGCTCCAATATGGCTCGTAATTTTCATTTGAATTATAAAGAGGTAACCTTGATGTTAGCTTGTGGTGCATCAGGTGCCATAGCTGCAATTTTTAATACTCCTATTGCGGCAATAGTATTTGCTCTAGAAGTGTTGTTGATTGATTTATCTAGATTTTCATTAATCCCCTTGTTAATGGCATCGGTGAGTGGCGCAATTACCACCAAGCTGTTTCTCGATGAAGAAATTTTAATTGAATTTGCCATTACACATGCTTTCGAAGTAAGAGATATTCCATTTTTTATTTTGCTTGGAATCCTTTCTGGCTTGGTATCGGTTTATTTTACAAAGGTATTTTTATGGATTGAAAATCGTTTCGAAGCAGTAAAATTATTACGAAATAGGATGTTAATCGGAGGATTAGGATTGGGTGTAATGATTTTTTATTTTCCGGCGCTTTACGGAGAGGGATATAATATGGTTAAGGCTTTAATTGCGGGTAATTTGCACGAAGTGTTTCAATCAAGTCTGTTCGAAAATTATACGGATGTTTGGTATATGGTTGTCATTTTTATTGGGGCTTTGGTATTTCTAAAAGTTATTGCTGCATCAATAACTTTAGGGGCAGGAGGAATTGGAGGAATTTTTGCACCTTCTGTTTTTACAGGTGCAATGTTGGGCTTTTTATTCGTTTTTATTTACAATCATTTTCAAATAGGAGAACCTCTTGCGGCCAGTAATTTTACATTAGTGGGAATGGCAAGTGTGTTGGGTGGCGTTTTACATGCTCCTTTAACAGGGATTTTTCTAATTGCTGAAATAACCAGTGGTTACGAACTGATTGTTCCTTTAATGCTATCTACAACAGTTTCGTTTATAACTGTTAAGAGTTTGCAAAAAGAATCTATAGTTACAGCACAATTGGCAAAACGGGGAGAGTTAATAACTCACAATAAGGACCAGGCAGTTCTGCTCTTTATGAAACTATCGAAGGTGATTGAGACAGATTTAAAAACAATCTCGGAGGAGGAAACTTTGGGTGATTTAGTGAAAATAATTTCAAAATCGAAAAGGAATATTTATCCAGTTTTAACTGAGGAGAAATATCTGATAGGAGTCATATTGCTTGATGATGTAAGGGAGATCATGTTCGATAAAGAGATGTATTCAACTCCTATCAGTAACTTAATGATTATGCCACCAGCTTCTATTTCTTTTCAAGAATCTATGGATTCGGTGTTAACGAAATTTCAAGAAACTGGCGCATGGAATTTACCCGTGATCGATAATGGCAAATATGTTGGTTTTGTGTCTAAATCGAAACTTTTTTCTGCTTATCGTCAACATCTGGTGAAAATAACAGCAGATTAATTAGTGTTTAGATATCGATTGTTTCGGATTTTTGCTTTCTGTTTTGTTGATATATAGAATCTCTTTGCTTGAAATATTTTTTTCGCTGTTGCCTAAATTTTTGCCTGATGGGATCAAGTTGGTGATGCATCTGATCAATATTTTCATCCTTAAAATTCATGCGATTTTCAAACATCTCTTCGAATTCTTTAAAGAAATCTTTTTTACTGGAATCACGAGAGAAAAAATCATTTTGGAAAAATTGGGGGTCGAAAAAACCTCGTTTAAAAAAGTCATCAGAAAAAAAGGGATGATGAAATGTTTTGTTAGTCGAACTATCTCTCTTGAAAAGATGCTCTAAATGCTCTTTCATTTTTTTTCTCATTTCGTGCGAATCAGAAAACTTGAAAAATGTGGAGTCGGGCTTAAAATGATGACTACTATCAGAAGACCAAGAATAGACGGAGATCGAATCATAACGAATTAAATTTCCATCTTTATCATACTGTCTATTTACTTTGATGTTCTTGTTTGGACGTGTTTTAGTGTCTTGTTTTTGCGTAAATCCTGTAAAGGAAAAAAGTAGGAGAAATACAGACAAGGCCGAATTAATTACAATTTTCATTTGATTAAGCTTTTATGTTATCACACTAAATTACGAAATTGGGTATTGGTTTCCGAGTTAAATAAGTTTAAAAAGCACTAAAAAAGCCGCTCTGATTGGAGCGGCTTGATTTATTTTTGTTGGAATTACTATTCCATTTGTTTTAAGTTTACTGCATACATGATTACAAAAATAGTTGTTATCACACCTCCAATCATAACATTCGTTAGTGCCGCATCAAAATCTATTAAAACGAGAGGAACCAATAATCCGAAGTAGTTTACAAGTGTATAAAGGTAGAATCCATTTTTCTTCATTTTAAACATCAAGAAAACACCAATAAGACTTAATAACAGAGCAAGACATTGTGATCCAGATACCAATTCTAAGTTTTGAGACATTTTCTCAAGTGTAATGATTCCATTTTCGGCACTTTTATACATAAAACCCGAATCGATTCCTGCATCCTCTAATTGCTCCAAGGCTGTCGTCAATTTTTCCATTTGAGCTGGATACGTGCTTTCGAAAGTTGCGTACTGGTATACTGAATATAAAAGTCCACCGCCACTACCTATAAAAGATAGAATACAAAGAACAGTTAAAAAGGTTGATCTTTTTTTAGGGGCTTCAATAGTTGTTACATTTTCTTCCATAATAGTTTGGTTTTTTTAGGGGTAATAAATATTTATTAATTCATTTTTTTAAGGTTAACAGCATAAAGGGCAATAAATAATATCGCAAAACAACTTCCAAAGAGTATTCCAATATTAATAAAGAGGTTGAAACCAATAAATACAGGAGCTACAAATAAAAGTAGAATTTGAGCGGTTGAGTAGATATAAAAACCTATTTTCTTTAATTGAAACATTAAGATTGCTCCAGTAAGACTTGCCGCATATAAAATAAAATTAACAAGAGATATTTCAAAAATATGCTCGATTGCATGTTGTGCCATTTCCAAGGCTTGTTCAACAAATAGTCTGACTGGCTCTTCATTAACTTCTTGTAAAACCATTTCGAAAAATTCGGGTCCTAAAAAGCTTTTAATGGGTGACATGATCATTCCCATTAGATTACTGAAGACATTTACACCACTACCTATAAAGGTAAGAATACACAAGACGGTTAGTAGAGTTGGTCTTTGTTTAGGTGAAGTTTCAAGGATTTCCATATTAGTTTTTTTTGGGTTTATTCTGGACTAAAAATTACAATGTTAAATGTACAATAATTGTAGCATCTAATAAAATGAATAAATGGAATTTAGATTTTAAGTGAATATTGTCGGTTAAGTACTGTTTTTTACATGATGATTGTAGTTTCATTCTGATCAAAGAAGCTAAAAACCATGCTTCTGTACCTTTTAGTTGAAGGTGGTGTTGCTATTTGCTTAATAAATATTCATTTAAGGGTGAATTAAGAGAGAAATAATTTTTTTAATATGCTGATTTGTCTAATTTTGAACCTGCACTTTTAGGAATATATTTTAAATAAATATTTGTAGTGCATCATCTTTTCAAGGGGGAATAAATACTTTATCAGTAAGGAATTACATTCCTTTTAAACACTAACAAATCATTAAATAATTCCGATTAATTTCGGAAAAAGACAAACAACAATGGAAAGAGATATTCAAATTTTCGACCTAATTGATCAGGAATACCTACGTCAGAAAAATGGTATTGAATTAATTGCTTCTGAAAACTTCGTAAGTCAGCAAGTTATGGATGCAATGGGCTCATGTCTAACAAACAAATATGCTGAAGGTTATCCAGGAAAACGTTATTATGGTGGATGTCAGATCGTAGATCAGACGGAGCAGTTGGCAATTGATAGAGCATGTGAGTTATTTGGTGCTGAATATGCAAATGTACAGCCTCACTCTGGAGCACAAGCTAATGCTGCTGTATTTTATGCATGTTTGCAACCAGGAGATACTTTCTTAGGATTGGATTTATCGCATGGTGGCCACTTGTCACACGGATCTCCAGTTAACCTTTCAGGTAACTTGTACAATCCAATTGCATATCATGTAAAAGAAGAAACAGGTACTGTTGATTACGATGAATTGGAGCAATTGGCTTTGGAACACAAGCCTAAAATGATTGTAGCTGGTGCTTCTGCATATTCTCGTGATTGGGATTTTCCACGTCTTCGTGAAATTGCTGATAAAGTAGGATGTTTGCTTATGGCTGATATCGCTCACCCTGCAGGATTAATTGCTAAGGGATTATTAAGCAATCCAGTACCTTATTGCCATATTGTGACTACAACAACTCACAAAACACTTCGTGGACCTCGTGGTGGTTTGATCATTATGGGAAAAGATTTTGAGAATCCTTGGGGACAAACTACTCCAAAAGGAGTAATCAAAATGATGTCTCAGGTATTAAACTTCGCTGTTTTTCCAGGACAACAAGGTGGTCCTTTAGAGCATATCATCGCTGCTAAAGCGGTTGCTTTTGGTGAGGCCTTAACTGATTCTTATAAAGAGTATGCCATTCAGATGCAAAAAAATGCAAAAGTAATGGCTGAAGAATTTATACGCTTAGGTTATAAAGTTATTTCAGATGGAACTGATAACCATTCAATGTTGGTTGATTTGCGTTCTAAGTTTCCAGATATTTCAGGTAAAAAAGTAGAGAATGTATTGGTGAAGGCTGATATTACTATCAATAAGAACATGGTTCCTTTTGATACTCGTTCTCCATTTGCAACTTCAGGTTTACGTGTTGGTACTCCAGCAATCACAACTCGTGGTTTGAAAGAAGAGCATATGGCTGTAATCGTTCAAATGATTGATGAGGTTATTAGTAATATCGAGAACGAAGAGGTAATTACTGCTGTTCGTGAGCGTGTAAACGAAATGATGTGTGAACGTCCAATGTTTGCTTACTAAGCTAATCATACAGAATATAGAATTGAAAGAGGAGAACTTAGTTCTCCTCTTTTTTTTTGTTTGGATATATGTTAAGATGAAATGGGATGAGTTTTGTGTTTTGTTATTAAACATGCTTGGTGTCGAATTTTATCCTTAGTTTAAAGGCCTAAAAGTGGAAAATTATGGAATGGTATTATTACGTTTTGGTTGTTTTAGTAGGTGTATTTTCTGGATTTTTGAATACGCTTGCTGGTAGTGGATCTATTGTCAGTTTAGCCATGTTAATGTTTATGGGACTACCTGCAAATGTTGCTAATGGAACAAACCGTATTGCCATTCTTATGCAGAATATTGTTGGCGTTACTAGCTTTAAAAAACAAAAGGTGTTCACTTTTAAAGAAGGAATTTGGTTGGCTTTACCAGCTATAGTTGGTTCTGTTATTGGTGCAACCTTAGCTGTGGAAATTAACGAAGAAATTATGGAGAAAACCATAGGTGGACTTCTTGTTTTTTTATTTTTTATTATCCTTTATAAACCTGATGCATGGGTAAAAGGTCAAGCAGGTTTGATTCGTTCGAAACCAAGTATTATGCAAGTTGTAATTTTCTTTTTTATTGGTTTGTATGGTGGATTTATTCAAGCAGGAGTCGGATTTTTTCTACTTTCAGGATTAGTGCTTGGAGCAGGTTTTAATTTGGTAAAAGCCAATGCGATTAAGGTATTTAT
>JADGFH010001053.1 GCA_016743925.1 Labilibaculum sp. | reverse complement strand
TGAAAAAAAAAAACGGAAGAAAAAAAAAATCAAGGCTACATTTTAAAAAGCTTCCTTATTTACCTCAAGCTTAAGTGCGGCCAGGTGATCTTCGAACAAGTTCGAAGCTTCCCGGTCTTACTAAAGATTTGAGGCAAAACAAAAACTCTTTAAAATAGATGCCACTCAACCTGTGATTTAAACAATACCATATCAAAAACAACTACACTATAATACCATCTAAATGAATTAAGTAAAAGCTTTTTACCTAAATGTTTAGAACGCGATTGGTAAGGAATCTAGAAGAGTTATTATTTCTAGTTCTCTGCACTAATTTAAGTAAAGAGAAAGAAATGGTAATTGAAAAAAAAGCTGTGGTACTCCTACCACAGCTTTAATCTGCCCAATTTATATTAATCAACCGAATTTTAACTTTAAAAAGGACAGGTTTTTAAATTCGATTTATAGAACAGGAGCCTGAATTTCTAATGGCAAGGCCTCCATTGTTAAATACAATTTACTTCGTTCTGAGGCATATCGACGAACAGATACATAAAGTGTTTTGTAATTGATATTTTCGATAACCAATCGGTATTCGCCTTCTGGAAAATGTTTGAATCTAAACGTACCATTCTCGGTAATATGTGTTGACAGATCTTGTCCCTCTACCTTTACTGTACCCAAGGCAATTGGTTCGCCCGTACTCTTGTCTTTAATATAGCCCAACACATCTAAATGGTGTTGCACCCCTTTGCTCTTTTGACGAGCAGCAAAATAATAGTTCACAAATTCGGGATAGCTTACGCTTAGGTTTTGGATACTATGATCGAGTTTTCCATTCAGTAAACTATTGGTTTTCTTTTTCAATTTTTTAAAACTGACATTGGCCTCTTTAATATCATCTCTGAGTTTAATTCGATCGGAACGGTTTTGCTTAAATTTCCCCAAAATCGTTTCCACATCGTCTATTACAGGCTCGGTAATGCCAAAGGGTCCCAAATCTGCTATATGAGCTTTAGCTTGCTCGATATTCAGATCGCAATAAGCTATTAAATTGACTTCACTAAATCGTATCAGATTTGATTTTGATTCATTTACCTGTGCCAACAAATTATTATCAGAAATACTGTTGGCATAACAGATTAGTCCATTTGATATAAAATAAATTTTATCGCAAACTTCGATTTTAACTTGTTCTTTTTCCTCCGTAAGCCAAGCGGTAGGCTGATCAATTTTCTCTTTTAAATTGGTCAATTCGATGGTAGAAGAAGAAAATAAATCGACTTGTGCTTTCGTTGTTAGATTGCTTTCGTAACAGACTAAATTCTCGGTTAAAACCTTATTGGTTTCGGCAAAAGAATCCAATTTCAATTTACTATACGTATCCATATCAATAGTTTTAAAACAATATCATCCCCCTTGAAAAATCAATCGATTTCTCATTCATGGTAGAATTACAGCATTTATTAGAAATGATTTTTTTAATCTATCCCCTTTATTCGCAGGCTATAAATGTGCACTAATTCAACAAAACTTTAGGTGCCGCAACAGCATATAAGACCATTTTTGCATCTCTTTTTTTATAGCTTTAAGTGTTTTACACAAAACATGAGCTATATCCAGATCATTTTAGAGAAGTCTTCGAAAGCTCTACAGTGTTCTTCGAAAGCAATTAGTAAGTTCTCGAAAGGCGTTTTGTATGCTCCGAAAGTCATTAGCATGTCTTCGAATTGCGTTTTGTACTCTCCGAAAGCGATCGACAAGTCTTCGAAAGCTGCATTTTCTTCTCCGAAAGTCATTAGTAAGTCTCCGAAAGGCTTATAGACTTCTATGTGGACACTGTTCATAACTCTGTGACACTGTTCAGACACTGTTCATAACTCTGTGTCAGCGTTATTATTAAAGATTATATCTTCACAATATGGCAAAAGAGTTTAACTACGAAATATTTAA
>JADGFH010000267.1:343-7481 GCA_016743925.1 Labilibaculum sp. | reverse complement strand
GCATAAGCTTTTTTGTTGCACCTTGTCTAAAATAATTTATAAATTTTATCAATGAAGAATTGTGGAGAATATTGGACAGTTGTGTGGAATTGTTCTACAGAAGGAAGTTGCTAAAGTTAAATTGATAGTCAAGTTAAATTTCTTTTTTAAGAATTAAAACTGAATTTTCGCACTTATTTAATTAGCATAAGAAGTATTGTTGTGTTAAATTTAAGAACCCAACCCTAAAGCGTACTAATAATGGCAAAAAAATCATCAAAAAGCCGTCGAAAAAAAAAGAAGATTGTTGTCGTTCGGCCAAATTCGTGTAATAAAATTGCAACAGACAAATACTTTTTAAACTTATACAAACTTGCAAAGTTAAGTGGATGCGAAGAGGCTTGTAAACTATTTTCAAAATCCGACAAACGAAATCTTTATTTTGTAAGAGTTCATTTTTGTCGACCAAAGGTTAAAGAAGGAGCTCCAATCGATAAAATTGTTGCGAAGTTTGTTGGCAATCAAATTAGAAATATTAGTGAAACACCCTTGATTTTATTTGTGCCCGATAAACCAAGGGTATCTATTCATGAAGCATGTACAGCGTTGGTTTTTATTAAATTTCTTGAAACATATTATGAGGGAACTTCGGGAGATAAATTTCGAATTGCATTTAAACCCTTGCTTACTGCATATGAAGCTATTGAAAATCCTTTTCACACCCTTTACGACTGGTATAATAATGTGTTGGCATCTTTTAATACCTGTAACCGATCATGTTTTGGTATACAGCACTTTACGGAATTTCGAGAATATCCATCGGTAGGAGTGTATAATGTAGTTCAAATTGTGCATCATTGGCCTAGCAAAGACCGGTTAAGAATAAACAATAAACAGCGACCTATATATAAATTAGGATGGCCAATTTGGACTGGAGAAATGGATTATATGGAAATTAAAACAGCTCAATTAAAAGACTTGTATAAAGGGAATAAATCAGTTCTAGAAATTTACATTCAAAATCATGCCTTTCGAAGGCTATACGAGCGCACCACACCCTTAATGAAATCATTTGTTAACCTAAGTATGATGCAAAGTTTCAATAATGGTTATGCAGAGGTGTTTAGGGAGAGGGTTTTAATATCTCTGAGATATTTTGGTATTAAGTTAGGCTATTTTTTGTCTGATATAATTGATGATAAATTGGTGGTTAAAACATTTCTATTTATTACACATCATGATACCCCAGAGGGAAGTAAGCTAGAAAAGATATCGGGCTTAAGTAAAAAGGAAATTAGCTATTGGCAAATTGACAAGCTTGAAACCTTTTTACATTCAGATATTAAAGAAGATTCGTTAATGAATGAGCTATTTAAAAAAGCTGGATTACTTGATTTATTTCTTCTAAAAACATTAGATCCGCAAAAATCGGAAGAAGATAATTACAATTGGAGTAGCATAGAAGAATACATTTTAAAAGGTCAGCAAGAACTTAGCGACGATTGGGAAGAAGCAGATGCAAATCAGCCTGAAAGGCTAGAACAATCTTTATAAACGGAAATTGTAACCAATTATCTTAATATCATTCTGTTTAAATTAATTCGATACTTTTTGTTTTTCCTTTTTACGCTTTACCGAAGCCAAATGAGTTTGAATTAACTGATTATTGTTTTTTATAATTGTAAATAGCAAATCGGCAAAAGCTTTGTATTTAGTTGGTTTTGCCATTGCCATGGATTGGAGATAAGGCCAAAGACCATTGTTGATAAGATCTCTTAACTCTTTGGCAAGAACTGTTGCTGATTTTGTTTTCTTACGATTCGATTTATCTTCTATTAATTGCATATTGGCTAAATCGAAATTAGATTGGGATTTTTGCAAATTGGCAAGTAATCCGTTCAAATCGGGTATGGAAGCTCTTTCATCAGACAATTCAGGGACCATTAAATCCGATAATAGGGCTCTAACGTTCACCGTTTCGTTAATGTAAGTGTAATCGGTTATTTCCATACCATACCGATCTAATATTTTTTTAATGCGCAAAGCATTTTTCTGATTTTCACACGGCTGACGATTGCATTTAGCAATTACTTCATAAAAAATTGAGCGGACATCTGTATCCCGAATCTCATCTAGTTCTTTCCGGTCGTTATGCAATCCTCCTCGATTTATCGAATCGATTAAATCTTGATTTAAACCTAATAATTTCTTGAAAATATCGATATAATACGAGTCCTCGTTTATTGGATATTCTTTAAACAAACGAATAACTTTATTACCAATTTCGGCACAATGGTCTACGGAGGAATTGGAATTTATTTTCATAAGAAGATAAATGTTTTTCTAACGATTTAAAATCTAAATTACATAAAATTATTGTTGGAGGAGAAATGTTTTTTATTTTTTACGAGAGGTGATAGCTTTAATTTGGTCTATTACATCAGTAGAATAAGAAAGTTTCGGCAAAGTAGGTCATTCTTAAAGTAGATTCATTAATCTAACAATCGAATTCTGGTTTCTACTAATAGAAAAGGTAATTTGAACGAGGGAATTCATCATTCTGTTATCAGAATTACCAATTTGTTTCATCAAATAAGCTATTCTGATACTAGAATGTTCAATTTTATTCTTCAGGCATACCATTCATAAAGCAGAATGCTCAATTTATCTGAGAAGATGACTTTCCTGCCTGTAGAATATGGTAAAAAAGAGGAAATTGCGTGTATTCTGATTATTAAGATGTAATAGAATGCTTAATGGATTAAAGTAAAGGAATAATTGTAGCATTAAAAATCTTCTTTCTTCATAATCCCACCGGTTTTCAGCTCGTACGAATAAGCTAGCAATTGCACTAACGCAGCTCAAAATCGATGGGTGCAATTTGATATAGTTTCACAGGTTTGCCATCCTTAAAAGCGGGAGTCCAATCTTTACAGCTTTTAACCGCAGTTGCAGCAGCTACATTAAGGTGATGATCTGCTCCTTTTAGAATCTGAATTTCAGAAGGAGATCCATTCACATCAATGGCAAACAAAACCAAAACACGACCAGTTATACCATTTTCCTGACATATTCGGGGATATTCAACAGTTTCTGAAATAGCTTTTTCGTAGCCATCTTCACCATCTTTGTAAATTGCTAGACTATCTGCATTAGCATAGGTGTTGGTTGGTAAATGTTTATCGTTGGCAATAATGTATGATTTTATCATTGCTTCTTCCTTGTAAATGCTTATGCCAACAACTTTATTATCATGTAAATTTTGCCATTGTCCAACTCGATGCAATGGAAACCTGTTTCTGCTTAAACCTTTGTGTCTTAGCTTGCCCTCGTGGTTAAATTCTTGTACTTCGTAACCGTCTTTTATTTTTTTATAAGAACGCATGTAATGAGAGGTACCGTTACTAACTTTATAACTACCATCCTTTTTCAGCTTAATGATTTCTGTTTTATCAACTTTCCATTTATTATCTTTCCACGAACAAGTCATCATTATAGATGACATCCTATTATTTTGTTGAATTACTACCTGTTGATCAGCTCCATTAGAACTTGCAATTGGAGTATGGTTTTTATAATATACAATAGTGTCTTGTTGGGCATATGTACTATTACAAGTAAGTATAATGGCAATAAGAATAATGAAATTTTTCATTTGTCAATTAAGATTTTGATTGGGGGCTCGAAATTAATATATAATTCAACATTTTACGTTATTCAGAAAATATAATCATTCTAAATCAGTGTTCCCTCCATAAGAATCGCATGTTGGTAAAAGTTAAATAGGATTTCATAAAAAAATAGAATTGCCATGTGCGAATGGTAATTTGAGCTTTCTTATTTTTTGTACCTTCGCAATAGAGAACCACCAACTGCTAAATTAATTGACCTAAATGCCTTATAGAAGACTTCCCAATACGGATTCTGCACGAGTAAGAGCTTTAAAAGCTGCTCTGGAAATTAGTTATAGAACAAATCGATTTGCATTGGCTTTTTCTTTTATGCTTTTGCAAAAGTTGGAAACCTTCCTACCACATTATGAGCTAGCAATTCGAAATCATCGTCAGGCATTAAGCCAACAATCGAGTAGGAGTAAGGAGTACAATGAAAAATTGCGTAAGGCTAGACTGTACGTTTCTCACTTTATTCAGGTATTAAATTTCACTATTATTAGAGGAGAATTGAAGCCAGAAATACGCGAATTTTATGGTTTGAAAATTACATCTAAATCGGCACCTTCATTATTGCAAGATGCTAAAGTAATCGAGTGGGGCGAGAAACTAATTAAGGGTGAGCAAGAACGATTAAGAACGGGAGGAAATCCTATTTATAGTCCTTCCATAGCTCTAGTGCGTGTTAATTGTGAAAATTTTAAGCAAGCTTTTAATAATCAGAAAACTTTACAAAATAATACACACCGATTTTCCGAAAAGGTTGCTGAATATCGAGGTGAAGCAGATAAATTAATTCTATCTATTTGGAACGAAATAGAATCTAAATTTGTTGATTTACCAGATGACATTCGCCGTGAGAAATGCTCAGAATATGGTATTGTTTACGTTTGGCGTAAAGGAGAAAGAGATAAATTAGAGCAAGTAAAAAAGGCCAAAGATGATTCACTCACTTTGCCTTTCTCTGGAGCCATAGAGACTAAATAATAGGAAAATCACTAAAATCAGTGAGATAAATCCACTAATCCAGATCCCGATTCCAGTACCACCTATTTTTTCAACATCTTCGGGAAGCTTTCCCTTGTTAATAAAGTAAGAAACACAAACTGCCATTCCATTATTTACCAAATGTGCCAGAATGGGAACCCATAAACTTTTAGTCCAGACAAGAAGATAGCCAAATAACATTCCCATTGCAATTCGAGGGAGAAAGCCAAAAAATTGCATGTGAAGTGCAGCAAATATAAAGGCAGTAATAAAGATTCCCCAATGTATATTATTGGTTAGGTTCGAGAAAATTCGTTGAATAACACCTCTAAACAATAACTCTTCACCAAAAGCTGGAATTACAGCAATTATAATCAAGTTGATAAAAAGGTCGTAAGGCGTTTCCATCAAAAGAAATTTCTTGGTTACTTGTTCTGCCTGCAATTCTGTTTCTTTCATCCATTGCTCTACACCCGATAAGAATTCAGGAAGTTGTAGATATGAATTGATTTCAGCCAAAAGATTAATTAATGGTAAGGCAACTACAATACAAATACTAGCTAGTAAAACTTGTGAGAGTAAGGCTTTCTTGTTTAGAAAAAGATATGTGGATACCTTATTGTGAACTAGGTAGGCAACGATAAACGGAGGAAGAATAAACATTCCTGTTGAATAGATTGCTTGATAAAATTTAAGAACTGAAAGATTCACATTATCTCCATTTATATCTAAACTTGTTGCGTCTGTGAAGATATTGACATTGAAAATAAGATAAGCTAAAATGCTGCCAGCGAACATGCACAGAAAAAATGAACCAACAACGACAAGTAAGCTCATCATTAATTGTGAAAGAGGGGAGTAATGACTCAAAGAACCTTTTAGCATGATACATTATTTTAAGTTGAAGAACAAAAGTACAAAGAACTTACAAGTTTTAAATCTCAAAGATTAAAATTTCACTTATGAAATAAGCTTTATGGATTGTTTTATCATTCCACAATTTGACTTTTCGACTCTAAAGACTTTCTGTTATCTTTGTTGCCTGATAAAAAAGAAAGAAAGTGAAGATAGGAAATCTGGATTTAGGAGATAGGCCGATATTATTGGCACCAATGGAGGATGTTACCAATCCGCCATTTAGGGTTTTGTGCAAACGCTATGGAGCGGATTTAATGTACACCGAATTTATTTCGGCTGATGCATTGGTGCGATCAGTTAATAGGACAATGAAAAAATTGACCATATTGGAAGAGGAACGCCCTGTTGCCATTCAAATTTATGGGAAGGAAGTTGATCCAATGGCTGAAGCTGCTAAAATTGTTGAGGCTGCGAATCCTGAATTTTTAGATTTAAACTTTGGTTGTCCGGTTCGCAAAGTAGCTACGAAAGGAGCGGGTTCTGGTATGATGAGAAATGTACCGCAAATGCTCAAGATCACCGAAGCTGTTGTTAAGGCCGTGAATATTCCTGTAACGGTAAAAACCCGCTTGGGCTGGGATGAAGACTCAAAAATAATTGTTGAGTTGGCAGAACAACTACAGGATGTAGGAATTCAAGGATTAACCATTCATGGGCGAACACGATGTCAGATGTACAAAGGAGAGGCCGATTGGAGCTTAATTGGTGATGTGAAAAATAATCAGCGCATGCACATTCCAATTATTGGAAACGGCGATATCACAAATCCTGTAAAAGCAAAGCAAGCTTTCGATAAGTATGGAGTAGATGCGGTTATGATTGGTCGTGCTGCTGTTGGGAAACCTTGGATATTTAGAGATGTGAAACACTATTTAAACACAGGAGAATTATTGGCGCCAGCAACCGTTGCACAGCAAGTTGAGATGCTTAAGGAGCAAATTGACGCAGCTATTGAGTGGATTGATGAGCCACGTGGAATTTTGCACATGAGAAGACATATGGCGGGCATGTTTAAAGGTTTGGTAAATTTTAAGCACACCAGAATTGAAATGCTTAGAGCCAATCATTATGCCGATTTAATGCCAATATTAGATAGAATAGCTATGGAATGGGGAGATCTCCATATAGAAGAAGAATAAAAAAAAGACGCTTTAAGCGTCTTTTTTTATTTAATCATTTTAGGTAATTCCTTTATAAAATAGTCTGGATTGAAAATGGCGTAGGATTCAACTCTTCGACTCCAATGCATGTCTACCTTTTCGAGATAGGCAGCTTGTAATTTTCTAATTTGTTCTTCATTTAATTCCAATTCAGCTGAGTAGGTAGTGAATTTATATTTAGGATATTCCTTTGGCTCAAAATCTTTCGCATAATTCAGTTCAATACTTTCACCATTTGATAGACTAAATACCATTTTCGATTTTTTAGTTATGTACCCAAAGAATCGAAATCCTTCTTCATCCATAATTTTCCAGTTGGTAAGCAATTTTATCTTTCCATCTTTTGAAATCAATTGAAAATCAGACTTTACAACATTATTAGTTGCTGAAAACTTACTTAATTTGTCACTTACTCCTTTAATT
>JADGFH010000267.1:0-333 GCA_016743925.1 Labilibaculum sp. | reverse complement strand
AATCACCACTTGTGAAACAAGTTCTTTATTGATGATGGAAATTGGTTTTGAAATTTCACTTTCCACTTTAATTTTAACAACAGGAACTATTTCTTTTTTTACCTCTTCGTATTTCCACGTGCCATTATCAAAAAGTAGAACAATTTTTCCTTCAGGTGTTCTAAGCTTAATCTGCGCATTAAGTTGATTTATACCTAAAAATAAAATAAGTGCCAGTAGCCAAATGTTTTTCATGGGATTGATCTATTTAGTTATTTTAGGAATACTTTTGATAAAGAAAGAAGGATCTACAACTTGGTATTCTTCAGTTCTTTTACTCCAAGTCATATGAGC
>JADGFH010001052.1 GCA_016743925.1 Labilibaculum sp. | reverse complement strand
TCCGATACCTTACAGATGTTTGTATTCAAAAAACATTCCTAACTTAATGATGGCAGGTCGTAACATTAGTGTATCGCACGTTGCATTGGGTACTGTTCGTTTAATGCGAACAGGTGGTATGATGGGCGAGGTTTTAGGAATGGCAGCTTCCATTGTTAAGGATGAAAAGACAAATCCTAATGGTGTTTATGAAATGTATTTCGATAAAATGGAAAAATTAATGGAAGAAGGCATTGGTAATGCAAATCTGCCAAACAAGCAAAAATACAACGTTGGCGGTTCATTGGCTCGATAATTTAAGAAATGTTTAAATTGATTTCTTTCAAAATAAATAAATACATCGGGAAGTTCATGATTTTCATTTTAATGATTCTTATGAGCTTTTCGGTTCATGCTGCAAATAAATCTGCTTTTGTATATTCTTTTGGCGATTCGAAAATTAAAATTAATTCGATTAAGAATGATAAGGGATTGGTAACAACTTATTTTGCAAATGTAAAGATTCCTGTTTGTCAAGATCAATTGTGCAAGGAAGTTAGAGTTAAATTGTATTGGAATGTGATAGGACAATTCGTGAGATTTGAATTGATTCCTGGCTACGAGCTAAGCAAAGAAGATCACATTTTATTTACGGAAAAGGATTATTTAATGCTGGACTCTATCTTAAAGAATCCAGGTCATATTTTAGGGCAAATAGTTGATGAGAACAAAAGCGCTAATAATTCTGCAATTGATATAATTTCAGGTGCTACGATTAAAGTTTTGGATGGAGAGGTGGTTTCTGGGGCATTATATACTTGTCAGCAATTGTGGCTATTAACAAACGGAATGTTGGTTGCCGAAATTCAAAAAGAGACTAGAAGAATAATAAATTCTCAAATAATAGAATCGATTGCTGAGCTTAAGAGTATAGAAGCATATTCTTTTTTAATTCACAATTTAAACGAAGCTCAATTAAAAAGGTATTTGTCTCTCTTAGTTCCTGTTTTTTCATATAAAAAATCTTTTTTAGGCAAGCAGTTGATTCAGAAATTGCCAGCAAGAATGTTTAAGAAATTTGACAATCAGAAACGAATAGGGGATTATTATTTGCTAATGGATTATTATACCCAGATTTCTTTTTTACAAAAATTAAAGGGAAGGCAAATTGCTACACCTTTAAAGCAAATGCTGATGGAGAATTTAGAAAATAAAACAAATCGAAAAAATAAATTGATTTTGATATTGTTGGAGCAATAATGAAAGATTTATTATTCATTAAATAGCATGGTTTTTATATAAATCAATGGCTTGAATAAGCCAATTGTGAAGAATATACATGTAACTATTTCATTGCACTCATTATCCTTTGGGCTCGTCTTATTGCATGCTTGTAATAAATTTCATGATTAGTTAATATTTACCACTCTTAATATAAAAGAAAAAAGAGGCTTTAAGCCTCTTTTCTTATTCTCCATCGAAAATGATATTATAACTTTCCCAGAATTTTTTATCGTAAGGCATATTCTCGTAATATGCCCTTTTCTCAATAATTTCTGGCTTGGCTGTGTTTATTTTTGTGATTAACATTTCTGTGTTAATATCTATTGTTGAAATGTCCTGTGTTTTTTTATCTTTTATTTTATGATGACGCTTGTAGTTCACGTAGCTTAAATAATACCTACCCGAATGTTTTTTGTAGGTAACGCTAAAATCATATTCTATCTTAATTGGCTTCCATTTTTGTCTTTCTTCGTTTACGTAGAAGCTTCTTCCTTGAGAGGAGTAGTTACTAGTAACAACATGAGTTTCGTTTTTTACAATTGCAAAATCTTTAATTTTAATATATAGTTTACCTGAATACGCTGTGGCATAATAATCTCCAGTGTTGCTTAAAATTGGTCTTTTGCTTTTGTATCCAATCACCCAAATAGAGTCATTTTCGTAGGCTGTAA
>JADGFH010001051.1 GCA_016743925.1 Labilibaculum sp. | reverse complement strand
ATACAATAAGGATATTAGGGAATACAGAAGGAATGAAAATGGAAGATTACAAATTCAATATTAAATTAATTATTTGTAAATTCATTTTAAATTAACATTCATCATACATGTTACAAAAACAAAACTATGATATTAATTGCAGAAAGCGGTTCAACCAAAACTGATTGGGTTCTTCTTGGAAGTAAGGGTGTAACTAAACGTCAACAAACTTTAGGCATCAATCCATATCATCAAAATACGAGCTCAATTGTTAATATTATTAGCTCTCTTGATAAATTTGATTCGGTTACCAAAATCTTTTTTTATGGTGCCGGCTGTGCTGTTGATGAAAAAAAGCAGATCATTAAAGATTCATTACTAAAAGTATTTCCAGATGCCGATTGTGAAATTAACAGCGATGTTTTAGCCGCCGCTCGATCGGTTTGCGGAAGAGAGAAAGGAATAGCATGTATTATTGGAACAGGTTCAAATTCCTGCTTATACAATGGAGAAAACATTGAACACAACGTTCCACCATTGGGATATATTTTGGGCGATGAAGGAAGTGGAGCCGTTATGGGCAAAAAATTAATAGCTGACATTCTAAAAGATCTTGCTCCTAAGGAAATTAAAAGTGCATTCTATCAAAAATACAAGTTTGATTACGCTGATATCATAAACAAAGTATACAAAGAGGAAGCTCCAAGTCGCTTTCTTGCTCAGTTTACTGTTTTTCTTTCAGAGAACATTCACTCTCCGTATGTATCTCAGCTTGTAAATAAGAGTTTTCGTGAATTTTTTGAACGAAATATAAAACAATACGATAATCACATCAGCCTGCCAATTCATTTTATAGGAAGTATTGCATTTTACTTCAAAAATGAATTGCAAATGGTCGCAAAGGAGACAGGCTTAAGTCTGGGTAAAATCCAGCAAAGCCCATTAGAAGGATTGATCCAATACCATCTTGGTAAATAAAAATAAAAGAATGAACAAAGAAAGTAATCAGAAAACTTCAAACAAAATAACAGAATCACCTTCTAACTTTTCCAATTTGGAGAAGATGTCGGTAACAGAACTACTAACCGGAATTAACCAGGAAGATGGACAAGTTCATTTAGCTGTAAATCGCGCTATTCCTGAAATTGAGAAATTCGTAAGCATACTTATTGATCGCGTTAAGGCCGGAGGTAGATTATTTTATATTGGAGCTGGCACAAGTGGCAGACTAGGTGTATTGGATGCCTCAGAGTTACCACCAACTTTTGGGGTTCCCGGAAACATTGTAATTGGATTGATTGCAGGAGGAGAAAAAGCCTTAAGAAATGCAGTTGAATCAGCTGAAGATGACTGGGATAAAGCATGGGAAGAAATCCAGGAATATGGTTTTAATCAAAATGATACGGTATTAGGAATTGCTGCTTCGGGCACAACACCTTATGTAATAGGTGGCGTAAAAAAAGCTCGCGAAAACGGTTTCCTTACAGCATGTGTTACTTGTAATCCTGAAGCACCAGTATCCAAAGAAGCTGAAATTGTGATTGAAGCAATTGTTGGACCTGAGTTTGTAACAGGAAGCACCAGACTAAAAGCAGGAACTGCTCAAAAAATGATTCTCAACATGATCACTACCAGTTTAATGATTAAATTGGGACGAGTAAAAGGAAACAAAATGGTAAACATGCAATTAACCAACAAGAAATTGGTTGAGCGTGGAACCCAGATGATTATGGAAGAGTTAAATCTGGATAAGGAAACATCCAGAAACTTACTATTAAAACATGGCTCAGTAAAAAAAGCCATTGAAGCTTACAAATAGATACTAATTTAGTAAAAACAAAAAACGGAGATTGATGATTCAATCTCCGTTTTTTATTGAAAAAAAAATGTTTATTTCTTCAAATACTGCGTATAAATCTCAAGCGTTCTATTTATTTGTTCAACCATTGCTTTAAAA
>JADGFH010000266.1 GCA_016743925.1 Labilibaculum sp. | reverse complement strand
CCTGATCTATGCTGGCTTTTCACAGAAGTCGCAGGTAGTCTTTTAATATCAGTAAAAACATATCCTTCTTTCTTCTTCTCTTCTTTCTTTTCTGCTTCAACCGACGATGATAGTAACATACCAGTCGCCAATAGCATTACACTAAGTAACTTTATTTTCATCTTATTTTGTTTTAATATAATCTCATTTCAAACGGTTGCAAAAGTAACAAAATCGCATATACAAGCAACCCAAATCCTCTTTTTAACATTTTTTTAGATAACTCCATCAACTTATGCGTTATTCTTAATACAAGCGAAGTAATTTTATCGCATAAAAAAAGAGAAATTAACGATCTGTCAATTTCTCTTCTAAATATCTCTATATAAAATCTATCCCATTACGATTTGCTTACCAAGAACACCTTTCATTTCCATTAAGTTAATACTCGCATCAACAATGTGATCATCACACAATTTCTTCGAATTATAAATAATATCAAAAACAGTACTCGAAAGTGGCTCCTCATTGAAATAATTACGCAGAATGGATCTTTTTTTATCAATCTCATTTGCGTATTTTATCATCTCACTCGTACTCAATTTATAAATTTTCTGAAGTTGATCAGCTCTCCAATCTATCGGAGCCTGTAATTTAATATGAAAAGATCTATCAATATCTTGAGTTAAAACAACACCTCCTCTACCAATAATGATACAGTTGCCTTTTACTGCAAAAGCTTGCACAACTTCGGCAATAGTTTTCTTTATTTTCCGATCGCTTTGATAATATTTACTTGAAAGTGCTCTAAGTATTTCATCCCAGGTTGATTTCTCCTTTGAATTAAAAACATATTCAATTTTTTCAGGATCCAAATTCAGTTCTTTCGCCGATCTTTCTAAAATTTCTTTGGTTAAACACGTCCATTTATTCCCTGTTTTTGTAGTCAACTTCTCTGCCATCCTATTTGCAATGTTTAATGCAGTGCAACCACATTCTCGAGAAATAGTTACAACAGGCCCTTCACAAAAAACATCTTGCTTAGGATCTAATATCTTAGATTGAAATCGATTTTCCATGTATTTTAATAGAATGTTATTCATTTTCACCTCCTTATTAGATTAAGCGCTCTTCTTAATTTAAGCTTTTTTAAGAAAAAATGGAAATGAAATGGCTTGTTTCTTTCTTATATAGAGTCATTATTTAATAAGAAGGAAATATAATTTCTTAAATTTGTGTTTCAAATAAAAATTAGTCCTAAAAAAACAGCTAATGCCCAAAATTAGAATACTCATAATAAGCCTATTTTCATTGATTACTTTAAATGTAAGTGGGCAATTGAATACCGAAAATATATTTGATAATGGGCGAAATGCCATTTTCTTTGATGATTACACGGAGGCAATTAACAAATTTAATGACATCATTAGAGTCAAGCCTTACTTACCCGAACCTTTTTTTTTTAGAGGATTAGCAAAATCACATTTGGAAGATTTCACAGGTGCTTGTGTTGACTATACAAAAGCACTAGAACTAAATCCAAACTATACTTTTGCATATCTGTATCGTGGTATATCCAAGTATCAATTAAAAGAATACGAAAGTGCTCTAATGGACTTTGAAAAGGCTTTGGAATTTAAACCAAACAATGCTGATATTTATTTTAGTAAAGCTAATAGTTTGGCCGCACTTAATAAATTTAAGGAAGCTGAAGCAAACTACTCTAAAGCAATTCGTATTAACCCAGAACTAATGGGAGCTTATTTAAATCGTTCGATTGTTAGAGATAACATGAATGATATTGAAGGAGCCATTAAAGATTGTAATAAGGCTGTTCAACTAAATGATTTATCGGCTGACGCATTTGGTAACCGAGGTTATCTAAAATTCAAACAAAAAAAATATGTCGAAGCGATTGAAGATTACGATAGAGCTTTAAAAATTGATCCTGAAAATACACGCGTTATCATGAGCCGTGGAATGGCCAATTACGATAATAAAGATCCCAAAAAAGCACTTGAAGATTATAATAAGGTTATTGATTTAGATCCTAACAATGCTCACTGTTATTACAACAGAGCCTTACTGAAATCCGAAATTGGAGATTACAATTCTGCCATTGAGGATTTCAATAATGTTTTGGAGATGAATCCTGACAATATGCTTATCTATTTTAACCGTGGCTTTGTAAAAATGGATATTGGAGATATTAATGGAGCAATAGCTGATTATAGTACTGCTATTAAAATTTATCCAGATTTTGCAAAAGCCTATTTAGCAAGATCTTCTGCAAAGCAACAATTAAATAACATTACGGGAGCAATTCAAGATCGAAATCAAGCTCATTTAATTATAGAACGCTATAAAACAATGAAAAGAAAAGGAGCAATGTCTGCCTTTGTTGATACTACCGAAAATTTTCAAAAACTAATCGATCTTAACTCAAAAGAATCTTTTACTGAAGATATTGTAAAAGGTCGTGTTCAAGATAAATACGTTACCATTCGACTGGAAAATAATTTTCACATTACACATCTAAGCATTGATACGCTGCGAGCTGGAAAAGTTCAATACTATAATCAATCGATTATGAAATATAACCAAAAGCAGAACTATAATCCTGCTTTTACCATTGACAACAGGTTTCTTCAACACCCTAAAAAACTCATAGAAGTTCAGATTAAAAGTGCCAATTACCTAATCAAAGAAGACAACCCTAAAGGCTATTTCCATAGAGGAAATTATCAATTGTTAGATAAAAAATACAACAAAGCCATTGAAGATTTTAGCCAAGCCATTGCCATGGATAACTCCTTTAGTTTTGCTTATTTCAATAGAGCAAATGCTTCTGCTGCAATGACAGATTACATTCAATCAATTGAAGAAAGCGGTGAATCTCTTCTCAGTTTGCAGCCAGGCAAATCAAATAATCAGAATGAAATGGTTGTGGATTACAGCAATGCCATTGCAGATTATTCAAAAGCGATACAGCTTGATCCTTCCTTTCTGTTTTCAATATATAACAGAGGAAATGTTTACGCAAAATCGAAGCAGTTTAAGAAAGCAATTGCCGATTATGATTGGGTTTTACAGTTAGATCCGAATTTTACGGAAGCCTATTACAATAGAGGTTTAATTTACTTATTCCTAGATCAGAAAGATTTAGCTTACGAAGATTTAAGTAAAGCTGGCGAATTAGGTTTGCTTGATGCTTATAACGTAATAAAAAGATACTGCAACAGAAATTAGTACAACACAAATAGAAGAATACAATAAATGACCGCCAATCAGCCATTAGCAGAACGATTAAGGCCTAATAATCTCGAAAATTATTTAGGTCAAAAACACTTGGTAGGAAAAAATGCGGTTCTACGCAAAATGATCGAATCAGGAAATATTTCCTCTTTCATTTTATGGGGACCTCCTGGTGTAGGAAAAACAACGCTGGCAAAAATCATCGCCAATCAATTAAATAGACCATTCTATATACTATCAGCTATTAATTCTGGGGTGAAAGATGTTCGAGAAATTATTGCTAAAGCTGAAAAGCAAAAATTCTTTTCCACTCCAAATCCTATTCTTTTTATTGATGAGATTCATCGATTTAGTAAATCTCAACAAGACTCATTGCTTGGAGCTGTGGAAAATGGTACGGTAACACTTATAGGTGCTACAACCGAAAATCCATCTTTTGAGGTCATCTCACCTTTGCTTTCCAGATGCCAGGTTTACGTATTAAAAGCACAAGAAAAAGAAGATCTGGAAGCCTTAGTTGACTTTGCGGTTAAAAATGACAGCTATTTAAAAGAAAAAGAGATTGTAATTCAAGAAAAGGATGCACTACTAAAATTTTCAGGCGGCGATGCTCGAAAATTATTGAACATTCTGGAACTGGTTGTCAATTCTCAAACTACCGATTCAATTACGATAACAAATGAATTGGTAACAAAAGAACTTCAAGAAAACCCTTCGATGTACGATAAGGATGGTGAGCAACATTACGATATTGCTTCTGCTCTTATTAAATCAATTCGTGGAAGCGATCCTGATGCTGCTGTTTATTGGTTGGCAAGAATGATAGAAGGTGGAGAACAACCCAAATTCATTGCTCGAAGGTTAGTTATTTCTGCTAGTGAAGATATTGGCTTGGCTAATCCAAATGCTCTACTGTTAGCGAATGCCTGTTTTCAATCGGTAAATGTGGTTGGAATGCCAGAGTCCAGAATAATATTGTCTGAAACAACAATTTATTTAGCTACTTCGCCCAAAAGTAATGCCTCTTATTTGGCAATAGGCAAAGCACAAGCTTTAGTAAGAGAAACTGGTAATTTACCAGTTCCATTGCATTTGCGAAATGCTCCGACCAAGTTAATGAAAGAATTAGGTTATAAAAAAGATTACTTGTATTCACACGATTACCCTGGTAATTTTGTTATTCAACAATATCTTCCTGATCAAATAAAAAATCAAAGACTATACATTCCTCAGCAAAATGCGCAAGAAGTAAAAAATTGGGAACGATTAAAAGCTTGGTGGAAGAACCGATTTTAATTTCCTCAATAAAGACAAAAATTACTTACTTTTGCACAAAACAAACAAGATATCATGATTAAGAACATTCCAAATATTAAACACGCCGATAGCGGTAACTTTTTCTTACTAGCAGGACCTTGCGCCATTGAAGGCGAAGAAATTGCAATGAAAATTGCCGAACGAATTGTTGAAATTACCAATAAGCTTGAAATTCCATTCATATTTAAAGGTTCTTACCGAAAAGCAAACCGATCGAGATTAGATTCTTTTGCAGGAATTGGAGATGAAAAAGCACTAAAAATATTAAAGAAAGTTAGTGATACCTTTGGCGTACCAACGGTAACAGATATTCACTCTGCAGAGGAAGCTGCTATGGCTGCTGAATATGTTGACGTATTGCAAATACCTGCTTTTTTATGCCGCCAAACAGATTTATTAGTTGCTGCTGCTGAAACTGGAAAAGTAGTCAATATCAAAAAAGGACAATTTCTTGCTGCTGAATCAATGAAATTTGCAGTGAATAAAGTTCGCGAATCGGGTAACGAACAAGTTATTTTAACCGATCGTGGAAATATGTTTGGCTACCAAGATATGGTTGTTGATTACAGAGGAATTCCTGTGATGCAAGAAAACAACTGTCCTGTTGTATTAGACATTACACATTCATTACAGCAACCAAACCAAACTTCTGGTGTTACTGGTGGACGTCCGGAGTTGATTGAAACGGTTGCCAAAGCTGGTATTGCTGTTGGTGTAGATGGAATTTTTATTGAAACTCATCCAGATCCTGCCAATGCAAAATCTGATGGTGCGAATATGTTACAATTGGATTATTTGGAAGATCTGCTAACAAAATTAGTTGCCATCCGAAAAGTGATTAAAAACTTTTAAATACAAAATAAAAGATCCGGCTAACAACCGGATCTTTTTTCACCTACTAATTACCACTATTAGTCTTTACGTAAAAACTAATATTGTTCCCTCTTCACGTAAGAAGTATGAAGAAGCTTATGTGATTTATGACTTAAAGGTTCTTCTAAGAACTCTTTATAAATCTGTACAATCTCAGGATTCTCGTGAGATTTTCTAATCGGAAGATTTCTATCCTCTTCATAAATAGCCTGCATTCTCTTCATCCTGATTTCATTATCAACAGGGAATGGTTGACCACCACCTCCAAGACATCCTCCCGGACAAGCCATGATTTCAATAAAATGATAGAATCGATCTCCATTTTTAATGGATTCCATTAGGCGATGAGCATTTTCCAATCCATTGGTAATCGCACACTTCAATTCAGCACCTTCTAGAAACTTCCAATCCTCAACTGTATCTTCAATTTTAATGGTGGCCTCTTTGACTCCCTCTAAACCACGCACCGCTGTAATTTCAAGATTATCAAAAGGAACCTCGCGCCCAGTTACTATTTCGTAAGCAGTACGAAGAGCCGCCTCCATAACTCCACCGGTAGCTCCAAATATTACTCCAGCACCAGAACCCAATCCCATTATCGAATCAAAATTCTCATCATTTAATTTTTCGAACTCAATACCTGCCTGTCTAATCATTACTGCAAGTTCACGAGTGGTCAAAACAAAATCTACATCCTTGTATCCGCTATCTTTCATTTCAGGACGGTTTGCTTCATACTTTTTCGCTGTACATGGCATGATAGAAACTGAAATGACATTTTGTGGATCAACTTTAATATTTTTAGCGTAATAGGTTTTGGCCAAAGCTCCAAACATTTGCTGTGGAGACTTACAAGTTGATAGATTTGGTAGATATTCTGGATATTTGTGTTCAATATATTTTACCCAACCAGGAGAACATGAAGTTGCCATTGGAAGTGCTACATCAGGATCATCATCAACCAAAGCACGTTTTAATCTGGTAAGTAACTCAGTACCTTCCTCCATTATTGTTAAATCGGCCGTAAAATCAGTATCTAAAACCGAGTCGAAACCTAATCTTCTAAGCGCCGAAACCATTTTACCAGTTACGCGAGTACCAGAACCTAAGCCTAGCTCCTCACCTAATCCAACACGAACTGCTGGAGCCGTTTGCACAACCACATGAGTATCAGGATCAGCAATCGCATCCCATACTCTCTCTACGTATGATTTTTCGGTTAATGCTCCTGTTGGACAATGTACAATACATTGACCGCAATTGGTACAAACTACTTCATCCAATGATCTTTCGAAGAAAGTTGAGATTTTCATATCAGCTCCTTTATGCGCTACAGCAATTGCACCAACGCTTTGAATTTCGGCACATGTGCGCACACAACGCTGACAACGAATACACTTACTATCATCCTTTTCGATAGCTGGAGATAACCTATCAATTGTATAATTTTTGTCAGGTACTAAATCAATAAAATCTTGATTTGTAATCTGATATTCCGCAGATAACTCTTGTAATTCACAATGCCCATTGCGATAGCACTTGGTACATTCTTCTCTATGCTCCGTAAGTAAAAGTTCGATTATATGCTTTCTGCAATTTCTAACTTTAAGTGTATTTGTGTTAATTTCCATTCCCTCTGCAACTGGCATAGCACAAGAGGCAACCAATTTATTGTTTCCAACTTGTTCAACCACGCAAACCCGGCAGTTTCCTGCTACGCAAAGATCTTTATGGTAACAAAGGGTTGGTATTTTTATATGAAGTTTTTCGGCTGCCTCGAGTATGGTTTTGTTTTCCTCAACACTAACAGCTATTCCATTAATAGTTAAATTCACCATGTTTGACATATCAATTTTAGTTTAAATTGTTCAAATTTTAGATTGGTTATTTCTTTAATTAATAAATCATCTCCTCACGGAAATTTTCAACAATAGAAGAAAACGAATTTGCAACGGATTGCCCCAATCCACATTTAGCTGTTAACTTCATGGTTTCAGTTAACTTAAGAAGTTGGTTAAGATAAGATGTTGGTTTTTCGCCACGTTTCACGGCACGAATCCCCTTCAACAATTGCTGACATCCTACACGACATGGTGTACAC
>JADGFH010001050.1 GCA_016743925.1 Labilibaculum sp. | reverse complement strand
TTTGCAAACAAATCAGCACCCTTTATATCTAAACTAATTTCAACAATTCTATTATCAATTGAATTTGATTTCTCTAAACGAAGAAATACCTCTACTCCAATAACATCATCATCATACTTCAGCAATTTATCCAGTTTACTTTGAATAAACGTTTCCAACTTAATATTAGCAACAAAACCGATTGATTGAATGTTTACATCCATACTTTTTCCTCCACACTTTACGCTCTGGGATGAGCTTGTTTATATACACTATTTAAACGTTCAAATGTAGTATGAGTATAAATCTGCGTTGCCGAAAGATTTGCATGTCCCAACAACTCCTTCACAGCATTCAGTTCTGCGCCATTATTCAACAAATGTGTTGCAAACGTATGACGCAACACATGAGGACTTCGTTTGGCAAGCGTTGTAATCTTTGACAAATACTTTGTCACTATGCGATACAACAACTTTTCGTATACAGCCACCCCCTTTTTAGTTACAAAAAGAAAATCACTCCCCTCTTCCAAAAACCTTTCTCTAACTTCTAAATATTGATCAAGAAGTTGCTCCAGACTTTTGCTTACCGGAATGATTCTTTCCTTATTTCGTTTACCTAAGACCTTCACTAAAGAGGTTTGTCGATCAAAACTGGTTAATTTCAAATTCATCAACTCAGACAATCTCATACCTGTCTGATAAAACATCTCAACCACTAACTGATCTCTCACCCCTTCAAATCCTTCTCCAAAATCAACTTCTCGCAATAACTTCATTGAATATTCAGCAACAAAACCAGGTAATTTCTTTCCTTGTTTTGGCCCAATTACACGATCCATAGGATTCGATTCAATAATAGATTCTCGCAATAAGAATTTAAAAAAGGATTTCAAAGAAGACAATTTTCTATTTACCGTTCTCGAAGTTTTACCTTCGTTCATTAAAAAAACGATCCACTTCCGCACACTTTTAAAATCAATATCTTTTAGCTCTTCAACTATTTTATTCTTTGACAAAAAATCAAAAAACTGAGTTAAATCACAGTCGTATGATATAATCGTATGCTTAGAATATCGCTTTTCAAATTGTAAATAAGATAAAAAAGATTCCTTATAACTCATACATCCAGGATATTTATCCAACAGGATAATCCAAGATACGAAAAAATAAGATATCAAGGAATTTTATTTTACAAGAAAATCAATCTTCAGCTTGTTGCATTTGCTGAACATAAATTGCATGCAATTTCTCTTCTCTTCTCTTAATAGATGGCTTCTTATAAACCTGTCTTCCTCTTAGTTCTTTGATTACTCCAGTCTTCTCGAATTTTCTTTTGAATTTCTTCAAGGCTCTTTCAATATTTTCGCCTTCTTTCATCGGAATAACAATCATAATTTTCTCCTTTAAATATTAATTTTCCTTACTGAGCCGCAAATTTATTAATTCATTCATTATTATTCAAATAAATTTGAATAAAAATATGAACATTTCCTTCAAATTAAGAAAATAGATCTTTTTGCGGGAGTACAAAGGTAGAAAATAACCTATTCTTTCTCAATAAATAACGAACTTTCTAATTTAAATTCAAATATGGCCGTAATTTGACAAATGTAGAATCAGGCAATAAGTGATATTCTCTTAATTGTCCCAAAGAAGAAAACGATCCTTTTCGTTTCCTATATCTGACAATATCCTTTGCAGTTCTATAGTCGACATAAGGGTGTTTTCTTAAATTCTCAAAATCAATCGAATTGATTCTCAATTTATGAACGAAACTAGAATCGACAATAAGCTTTCCCGAAAAACGATCAAATTTTTGTTTTGATATTCCATACACCTCTATCAATTGCTTTTTAGAAGAAAACCCACCTAAAAGATCACGATACTTTATGATGCGTTTAGATAAAACAGTACCAATACCAGGAAGTTGTTTTAAACCAATAGAATCTACCTTATTTAAATC
>JADGFH010000265.1 GCA_016743925.1 Labilibaculum sp. | reverse complement strand
GGGTGAAAGTAAATCTGAAAATTCTGTTAAAATTTATTAAGCCTTAAGACCTTACAAGTTTTCTATTTATCTTACACATATTTGTTTTGTTATATAGAAATCGCTAACTATCCTGATAATCTATAACAATCACTTTTTCTTTCAATCTAGATTAGATAAAAATTACTTTAATAAATTTATTCGAAAAAAAATGAATTTATTTTTCATCTCCGCCATTTCACCAATGGATAAACTGCAACAATAAAGTCTTCCAAGCTATTTGCACGCGAAAGAAGTAAGTATTCTGAAAATTACAAAGCGTAAGGAATGCAGAAATAATCAGTTTTCGATTGTTTTTAGAATCAGCAAAAAAGTCTTTATACCAAAAAAACCACCCCGAAGGGTGGCTCATGTATTCCTAATATAGAAATGAATCTAACTATTTTGCTAAATCAAGCAATTGCTCTCCATTTCTCATTCCCAAAGCTTTCTTTAACTCTTTTCCCGAAGCATCTGCAAATATCAAAGTAGGATAAGCTTTAACATTATACTTTTTAGCTAATTCGGGTCCTTCACCTTTTTCTGCATCAATTTTTAAGCAAATAAATTTCTTGTTGAATTCCTTACCAACAATTTCTAAAGTAAAATACTTCTTTGCCATCATTTTGCACGGGCCACACCATGATGTGTAGAAATCCATAAAAATTTGCTTTCCTTCTTCTTTTGCTTTTACCTGTGCCTCAGCATAAGTTCCATGGAAAAATTCAATTCCTTGTGCTTTTACTGTGGTTGACAGGAACATCATTACGATTCCTGCAAAAAATACTAATTTTAACTTCTTCATATAATGAAAATTTTGATTTCTATTTGCTATTCTATTGTTTAAACAGAGTTAAAGATAACAATTAATGTACCACTAACACCTACAAGCATTTCTAGAACTAAATACAAGCCTCTTGTCTATTCCTCACTTACAACCTTTTTCAAATATAAAAAGACCATCATTTCGATGGCCTTTTAGTAGTTAAAAAATATTTATCTGTAGATAAGTAGTCATTAGTTAGGATAAGTGAACTCAAACTCATCATCTCCCATTACACATTGTCCACTTTCATCGGAACAGGTCTGAAAATCGAAAGTCCCTTCGATTTGTAATGGTAAGCTTTTTACTTTTATTTTCTGACGCATTTCAGCAGTGTTCTCAAAATAACTTACTTCACCATCCCAAATTTTATCGAAATGTTTTTTTGAATTAATTGGTTTAACCTTACCAACGCGCTCGTAACTTGCATCCTCTTCAAAATCAAAAGTAATCAAGATTGGACCTAATTCTGCATCAAAATCATTTGAATACAAATGCCAACTTTTATCAATAGTGGCTTTAAAAATAATTTCAATCTCATCTCCTACCTTAATCTCTTTCTTAGATAATGCAGAAGTCCACTTAGCTGGTTTTAATATTTGTCCGAATGAAACACTACTAATCATCATTAGTAAAATTGCTACAACCGTGATTTTCTTATTCATATTTTTTAGTTTAAGTTTTTAAAATTGTTTGTGAGGCCTTCTATATCTCTCCCCTTATTACAAAGACATCCAAAGTTCACAAAAGGGTGAAGCAATTAGCAAGAAAAAATATTAAAGAAAGTTAAAAACGAGAATTGACTTATTCCGAGTTCATCTATTCTTTGATCCATGATTAAGTTTTGTTTATTTAAAATTAGATCTTACAGTTAAGACATTTATTAATAATAATCTTTATTACATCCGACATATATAATCAAGCGATCTTATATCCTGCTGGATACAAACCTACACAATTACAAACGATAACTCGAAAGCATAGTCAAATAATGATTAACATGCTTCGTTATTAGAATCTATCCTCTCTAATAAACACACAAGTATACCGTGGGCATTTGCCCAAAGCTTAAATAAATGCTTAAACAGGTCGTGGGCAAATGCCCATGGCTTAAATAAACGCTTAAACATAGCGTAGGCATTTGCCCATAGGCTTAAAAAAGGTATAAACGAGGTTTGGGCATTTACTCATGGCCTAAACAAAGGCTTAGTGAGGCATTGGGCACTTTACTAAGGATAAATTAATATGTAGATCTCTCAAAACCATCATAATAAAAATCAAATATTTGTCATAATTTTCCTTAAAACACTTACGATATCAAAAAATAAATTATACATTTATTATCAATAACAAATTACAATTAAGCCTAAGCATAATTTAATAACCCAATTATTAATAATACATAAAACTTAAACAAATGATTCCAAAATTAAATTCTAGATGCCGAACAACCGAAACAAATACCACATCGGATAATTTACTAATGGCATTTAATAAACAAACCTTCGAAGGCGACAGCTATATAGTAGGCCTTTTCACCAACTTACAAACTTGGTCTGGATCCTTAAGAACAGCTATTCATCGTGGCAAAGCGGAGTCTATTCTGGACGAACTAGATGTTGCTAGAGATGAGAAAATGCAAGCTTTAAACTATTTACTACTAGGAGCAACTCATCATCCAATGGCAGAGATTAAGACTGCTGGTGAAAATCTATTTGATACTTATATGAAGTATGGTTTGAAAATAATTAACGAAACCTACGCAATTGAATCATCCTTACTAGAATCTTTACTTCAAGATTTATTGGCACCTGAACTTCAAGCCGATATTACTGCAGTATCGGGCTGTACCGAGGTAATAGCTGATTTGCAAACGGCTCAAAATAATTTTAAAGTAGCAAATTTTACTTGGGAAGAGGAAAAAGCGAAGGAAGGACTAACAGAGTCTGCCACCCAAATTAAAAAGGAAGTTCTTTCCATTATCAATGAGAATATTGTAGTTTATTTAAGAGCTATGCAACAAGCTAACGGAGCTGTTTATGGTGAACTAGCTCAAACTGCATCGCAAATAATTAGCGATGCCAATCAAGCTATTAAAAGAAGAAAAAAGAAAGAGGACGTTGTTCTTAACTAAGAATGATAAAATTTTGAATAAAACAAAAGGTGAAAGCTCAATTCTGTAGCTTTCACCTTTTGTTATATAATTTTAGTTAGTCGATCCTTATACCATTTTAATGCATCTTAACTTGGTATTACTTCTCTAAATAAGTTTTTAAACCTTTAAGTGTTTTAGAAAATTCAGATCCCAGCTGCTTAATAATTTTACCTTCGGACTCCCCATCTTTGGCCTTAAAATAACCCGACATACTTACCTTACATTTATTTGGTCCTTGTGCTATTATTCTATAATAAACAGAAAGGTACTCGGTTGGTAAATACTCATCGAAGGGCTTAAATGCAATTGTTTTGTTGGCGGGATCATAAATTTGTACTTCCTCTAATCTAGGCTTTCCATCTGCCATTACCATTTCACGTACAGCATCAAGACCATTACCATCTGCTAAAGATGATTTAACCAATGCAGGTACATATTCTTCTACCTTTTCGAGTGATGCAATAAGTTTCCACACAACATTAGCAGAGGCCTTTATTGACACTTCTCTCTTTGTGTTTGGTGGTAACATTTTAGCAGGTTTCATTTGTGCGATTGAAACGGTCGTAGTTCCTATAATTAAAAAAGCTAAAACAAGTAATCTGGACATTTTATTTTTCATGATACTTTTTATTAAAAAATCACCCTTGCCTTGCAATGATACTCATTGAGGCAAGGGTGATTAATACTAAAATCAATTAATTACAAACTATAAACTTCCTACTTAAAAATTGATTCCAACTGCTTTTTCAACGACTCACTTCTAAGTTGCTTAGCTACAATCTTTCCTTCTTTATCTAAAAGAATGATGTAAGGAATTCCTGAAAACTGGTATTCTTTCATGATATCTTTACCTGATCCAGGAGCTTGTAACTGAGGCCAAGCCATATCTTCCTGACGCATTGCTTTTTTCCAAGCATTCTTACTCTTATCGATAGAAACACTTAAGAACTCAATATCCTTACCTTTGTAAACTTCGTATAGGTCTTTCATATGAGGAATTTCCTGACGACAAGGTCCACACCATGATGCCCAAAAATCAACAACTAAATATTTACCTCTGAATTCTTTTAGATTAACCATTTTACCATCAACAGTTGGAAACTCAAAAATTGGTGCTTCTTTTCCAATAGCTAATCTTTCTTTTTGAGCTTTAGCCTTAGCTTTTGCTTCCTTATAATTAATTAATGGTTGATAATTAGGATTCTTAGCTTCTAAGGTTTTAATAATTTTCTCAAGTAAAGGCTTATCTGTTTCTTTTCTTAAAGAACCCAATACAGAGATAATTGAATTACGATCAGCATAATGCTCAGCGATATAACGTGTTACTGCATCACTCATGTCATAATTTCTATTATACCCTTCAGCAGCATTTGCTTGCCACTCTTTACTGTCTGATAATGAAGCTTGATACATAATCTTTCCTGCAGCAATCATACCTTGGTAAGAACGGTAACTATTAAAAGATAATAAGTTCATCACTTCGTTACTGGGTCCTCCATTGATATAAACGAAAGGAGGATTCTTAATTTTTATCTTTGCTGTATCCTGACCTCTAAAATCAATTTCTAAATCTTCGTCTTCGGCCCAGAAACTAACTCTTTGCCATTTCTGACAATCTAGAGAATAGACACCTACTTCATCAACCTTCATTTCGAAAGCATAATTTCCATCTTTATCAACCTGAGTAGAATCGATAATTGTTTTATCGAAACCATCACGCTTCACAATCATCATTTTAAAATTGGTATCCGGAAATTTGACATTTCCTTTAATTGATATTGTATCCTTCTGAGGCTGTTGCCCACAAGAAAAAAGGAGTACGCTTAAAACTGCAATTATTATTGTTCTCATTATTTTAATTTTATAAGTTCGTATCAGTAAATTATTACTTGGCTTTTTTCATTGATCCCATCTTAAACGCAGGAATCGAAATTATTTTTGTTCCTGCTTTTTCTGCAGCTTTATCAGCCTTTTCCGATTCAATTTTAGCAGTTTTAGCATCCTCTGCATTTCCTACCAATTCTAATAAATTAGCCTTAGTTGTTAAATAACCAGATTTGTGCTCAACTCTTTCCTCATTTTCTGCTGCGTAACTCGCCCAACGAAGCGCTCTTTGCAACATTATTTTATCGGTTGTAGCTTTGGCAATCATAGAAGCTGCAGCATCAAAATATCTCATTTCATTCTCATATTGCTTTAACAATGCGAAGTCCAAAGCAGCATCCACAACAAATGCATACTTATCCCAATCATTCTGACGAGAGTATTCATTTTTTAATGCAACAGCGATTAATTCTTGAGCTTTTGAAAAATTAGAGTTTTGTAAATCCTCAATCATTGTATCAAAACCTTCTTTGTCATATACTCTTCCGTTTCCAGGATAGAAGTAAGCATATGATTCAATTTTCTTGTTGTAAGTATTGTAGATTTTCGTTTCAATTTCTTTTTCACCAACCAATTTAGCAAACTGGCATTTATTCTTAACTACAAATCGAAATTCATCAGTTAGCGGATTCTTCATGAAATACTTGATAATATTCCAGTTCTCTTTCTTCAATAAATCTTCTTTCTCAAGACTTGAGATATAAGCATCAGCTTTTTTAGCTTCTTCTTTTCCAAGATTTGCCATACGAAGCGATCTTAAATAAGAAAACATGAACTCACCATCGCGTTTACCAGCTTCATATCCCTTTTTCAAAGCAGCATAGTTCTTATCCTCTGATTGCGCTTCTTTCATATAAGTGATAAACTCATCAGCTTTATAAGCTCCTACAACACGATGAACAACTTCTCCTTCAGCATTAATAACCAGAAAAGTTGGATAAGCATTAATTTTCCAACCTGGCTTTAATTCAGGGCCTTCCCCTTTTTCCATATCAATCTTGTAATTAACAAAATTGCTATTGAAATAATCAGCAACGTGATCTTGCGTAAAAACATCCTTTGCCATCATTTTGCAAGGTCCACACCATGATGTATAACAATCAACAAAGATTAGTTTATTTTCCTTCTTGGCCTTCTTTAATACCTTCTTCCATTTAGCGTGCTCAAATTCAATCGAACGATTCTGAGCCATAACTGCTGTTGAAATAAACAGTACACATAGAGCTAGTAAGCCCATTCTTAGTAAATTTCTCATGTTTATGTTTTAATACGTATCCAATTATCGAATTCGAAACAGCCTACCATCTGTTATTTTCCCTAAGACTTACGAGTCGACAATTATTATTTAGTTAATAAATACTATTTCTAAAAGGCTTTTATTTTAGTCCTCAAAAGTACCTTCAGTATGAAGACTGATAAATGATTAAAGTTCACTAAACAAAAAATGTTAAATAGTGTTATTAGCACTATTTTTTATTGATTACTTCAATAGATTTTTCTTCAGTTTTATAAATGCATTTTTAAAACCAGGATCAATTCCTTCGGTTTTTAAACCCATATCACACCACTGGGCAGCCTGAGCACGAAGCTTTTTATCAGTAGTTGCCCTATCAATTGGCAATGCATAATTATATAAGGACATTACTCCCTTATCAATTAAGTCGTCTTCCAAGTGTTTCGATACAACAGAAACAAACTTCTGCCAATCTTCAAGAGTTTTTGCCGTTGAAATATCAGAATAAGCCAATATTCTAGTTCTTTCTTTAATGTTGAATTTCTCCAAATCAGCAACGAATTGAGACTTTCGTTTAACATTTAAATGGAATTTTCCCGAGTCTGATTTATCACAAAGCTGGTTTCCCTGACGCAAAAATGTATAGTAAATTTTCTCTCCAACTATTTTCTCTCCAAATTGGGTTTCAAATTCCGTTCGCTGTTTCAATAAACACTGAAAAGCCTTATTATCTATTGAATGAATATATTTATTCAACAAATCCCAGTTCGTTTGTTTTAGTAATTTTTCAGAATCTAAATTATTAAGGTATTTCTCAACAACATTCTTAAGCTTCGCTTTTTCACCAGCAGATTCAAGAACTTTAAGATAGTCTACTAAAAATTCATAAGTTGATACTCCTTCTCTTTCATATTTGGTATTGTAATCTAAGAGGTTCATCTCGCCTTTTAAAGTAGCATTCGCAAATTTTAAGAACTCTAATTTATTTAGTGCTCCTACAGCTTTATGCTCAATATTTTCATTCGCATCAATAAAAATTAAAGTAGGATAAGCAGTAACATTCAATTTTGATTTTAAGCTCAATCCAGGTTCTTTTTCCATATCAAGCTTAACATTCACAAAATTCTGATTAAAAAAAGCTCCTACTTCTTCATCAGTAAAGACATTTTTAGCCATCATTTTGCATGGACCACACCAAGTTGTATATGCATCTATAAAAATGAGTTTGTTTTCATCTTTTGCCTTTTTAACGATCTCTTGCCAAGTGGTATGTTCGAATTGAATTCCTGAATTATTCTTTTTATCTGATTGAAATTCTGCATGCCCTAGAGAACATGTAAGCATCAAGACAGATAACAAAACAAACTTTGTTAAAAATATTTTCATCTGAGAAATTTTGAGTGTAGGATTCGAATAGTATTTGAAAAAAACTTGTC
>JADGFH010000264.1 GCA_016743925.1 Labilibaculum sp. | reverse complement strand
ATCAGCAACCGTGTTCAATGGAATTTTCAGGGCTAAACCTACACTATATCTAGTTTGTTCGGTAGATGAAGTCGTCGATTCTGTATTTATATCTTCAGTAATTAAAAGGTTATCAAACACTCCATATTTAGCACTTGCTTCAAATCCCAAAGTAGTCATCCAATTTCTCTTCTCAGCCTTAATTTTCAATTCACTAATAATTATATCCGAATTGTAAAATTTTAAAAGAGGGGAATTTTGAACGGCCAAGAGTTGCATGTCGCTTAAAGGAATTAGCATATCGCTAACATGACTCTCGTCTACAACTTTATTCACAACCTCTTCAACTTCCTGTGAAAGTGATGACAAAATAGATATTAAGAATAAAAAACAGACTAGTGTAATCGTTCTAATCATAGATAAATTTTTAAACATTTTCTTTTTGGAATACTGCAGGAATCGTTCGTAAAATGATCCATAAATCTTTCCAAAATGAATATTTACTGTTAGCAATTTCGACATACTTATTATCAAGACCTTTTCGCTCTTCTGGAGACATTTTAGAAGATTTACCTCTAGCTTCAACTTGCCATAATCCAGTAATTCCTGCTGGGCCATTAAAACGATCTGTCCACTCATCTGTTGTTAGCATTTCTGCCTCATACAAAGGCAAAGGGCGATTACCAACAATAGACATATCTCCTTTAATTACATTAATAAGTTGAGGCAATTCATCAATACTCAACTTTCTAATTATCTGTCCTACTTTTGTAATACGAGGATCATTTTCAAATTTCACAAATGCTTTATCCTGCTTTTGTTTTTGACGTTGTATATGAGCACTCTCCTCAACCTCCTCTTCATCACCAAATAAAATGGTTCCTCCAGGATTTTCAGAACTTTCATTAATAAGCTCTTCAGACTGTTCTTCTTCGCCCTCAGTATTACTATACTGATTTAAGTGTTCTAATTCTTTTAATCTCTTATCAGCATCAGGGTACATCGATCTTAATTTTAAGAAATTAAAAATACGATATCCAGTCCCAACCCTTTTCGAAATATAATACACCTTCCCTTTTGATTCTAAACGAATCGCAATTATAAAAAGGATTAACAAGGGAGAAATACATATTAATCCAAATCCTGCGAAGAAAATATCGAAACATCTTTTAAAGAAGGGAGTCTTGTATACTTTAACCGTTTTATCATCATCCTGTTTATTAAATGACATATGTACTTGCAAAACTTTCAAAAAATTCACTCTATGCGCCAATTTTTCTGCATCAATTGGCTTAGCATACACATCACTAATTTTGTGTTGCATAGCCTTTTGCAAAATATCAGGCTTCTTCTCTTTCACCAAAAGAATATAAGGTATTTTCTGATTTGCATCGAATTTATCTACAAACACATCATGATAATCCAATCCATTTCTACCAGGCAATTCCATTTCACTAATTATACCATCAACCAATCCATTTTTCTCTATCCAATCCGATGCTTTTAAAGGGTTGGCATGATGTATTAAATTTATTTTTAGATCCTGCCGATTGAAATCGTTAAGGACAGTGTCGTCAGTACCAATGTACATTAGATTCAATTGTCTACTCCCTACTTCCATGATGTTTTTATTTAATCAAACGTTCGATTCTAATCATTAATTCTTCCGGATTAAACGGTTTCATAATGTAATCCTCAGCACCTAGTTTTAAACACTCAACACGAATATTACTACTCTCTTGACTACTTAGAACAATGATTGGAATGTCATTAAAATATCCACTTTCCTTTATTCTTTTTATTAATTCGATACCATCCATCACAGGCATCTGAAGATCGGTCAGAATAATATCAGGAATATTACCAGATTGCAACCAACTTATAGCTTGCAAACCATCTTCTTTTGTGGTTACATCAAATGAATTTTGTAGAAATCGAACCATTAATTGGCTCATGGAAGGTTTGTCGTCGACAACTAAAATTTTCTTCATAAGTGAATAATAAATCGCTTTCTCCAGAAAGCATAAGTCTTATTGATAATATAGTGATTATACTCTAATCCCCTTTCAGGTATAAATTCTACAACCAATTTACGGCAGAATGCCTTTTTTGTTACTTTTTCATACTGCAAATACAGGATATTTTATTCAAAAAAAGCAAGCGTACACATAACCTGTTTATGCTGAAAACAATATAAGCCTAACAAAAGTTAACGTTTTTCACATTTATTTTCACATCACTCACACCAAATACACCGCTATTAGTCTAAAATCCATATAAATTATCAAATTTTTCTACCAAATCTTAATTTATCAATTTACTTAACAAAAAACAAATCATTTTGCTTCAATTTTATATTTTCATAACATTCAATATTATTGATAATTCTCTTGTCTGGTCCATTTATAAGGTTCTCCAATGATAAAATGAGAATATTCTTAATAAATATTAAATAAACTCATAAATTTATATTATAAATTCTTAAATTTAAATACCATCAATACTAACACTAATAAGCCCTTATACATGTTAGAAAAAATTATCAATTTTAGTATTCGAAACAAATTAATCGTAATCTTATTTACTCTTTCGATTGCCCTTTTCGGATCATATTCCATATTTAAAATCCCTATAGGTGCTGTTCCAGATATAACCAACAATCAAGTTCAGGTAATTACTACCTCTGGAAATCTTTCCACACAGGAAATAGAACAATTCATTACCGCTCCTGTTGAGTTAGAAATGGCTAATCTTCCTGGTGTGGAAGAAATCAGATCCATTTCAAAATTTGGTTTATCGGTTGTCACCATTGTTTTTAATGATGAAATTGGCACCTATCTTCCCCGCCAATTAATTGCAGAAAAAATTAAGGCCGCATCGGTAAATATTCCAGAAGGATTTGGTTCTCCTGAAATGGGACCAATAACCACAGGATTAGGGGAGATTTACCAATACATTCTGGATGTTAAACCCGGATTCGAAGATCGATATTCAGCAATGGAATTACGAACCGTTCAGGATTGGATTGTGAGAAGACAATTATCAGGCATACCAGGAGTAGTTGAAGTAAACAGCTGGGGCGGATTTTTAAAGCAATACGAAGTCGCAATTGATCCAACCCGATTGAGATCAATGGATTTAAACTTGATGGAAGTTTTTAAGGCTCTACAAAAAAACAACAGCATTTCTGGTGGTGCCTACATCGAAAAAACCAATCAGTCGTACTTTATCCGTGGTGATGGGCAGGTTAAGTCCATTCAGGATATAGAAAATATTGTGGTTAAGAATAACAGTGGAATTCCTATTCTGGTTAAAGATATTGCCACAGTTCATTTTGGTTATGCCAATCGTTTTGGCGCTATCACTGCAAATGGTCAAGGAGAAAAAGTTCTTGGTCAAGTCATGATGCTGAAAAACGCAAACTCTAAATTGGTAATTAAGGAAGTAAAAGTTCGAGTTGCTGAAATTCAAAAAAACCTCCCCGAAGGTGTTTTCATTAATCCAATATTGGAACGAAGTGAATTAATTGGCAAAACCACGACTACTGTTGTCGAAAATTTGGTTTTGGGTTGCCTGATTGTAATGCTGATTGTATTTGTATTACTTGGAAATATACGATCGGCACTGGTAATTGCCTCTATGATTCCTTTGGCACTCCTTTTCACTCTTTCCTTAATGAATATTTTTGGTATCGATGCCAATTTAATGAGTTTGGGCGCTCTCGATTTTGGAATTATTATTGATGGAGCTGTTATTATTGTCGAATACATTGCGATTCGGATCAATGTGAAAACAGATGAATTTAACCTATCAAACAAAGAAGAACAGAAAACACTTATCGACAAAATCACCTTTACGGGAGCATCAAAAATGATGAATTCTGCCATTTTTGGACAAATAATTATTCTTATTGTATTTATTCCAATTTTATCTCTCGAAGGTGTAGAAGGTAAAATGTTTAGGCCAATGGCCCTTTCGTTTAGTTTTGCGATAATTGGTGCTATGATATTAGGTTTTACATGGCTTCCTGTTGCCTCTGCCCTTTTCTTAAAACCTGAAAAGAAAGGCAAATGGAATCTTGCTGATAAAATCATGAATTTAACTTATCAATCGTATACTCCTGTTATGAAATGGGCTTGCGGTTACAAAAGATTCGTTTTAGGAGCCTCATTAGCAGCTTTAATTTTTACGGGTATTTTATTTTCGAAAATGGGCGGTGAATTTGTTCCAACACTTGATGAAGGTGATTTTGTGATTCAACCTGTTCTAAAAACCGGCACTTCCCTATCTAAAACCGTTGAAATATGTACCCAAATGGAAAACATTTTAATCGATAGCTTTCCCGAAGTAGATCAAATTGTATGTCGTATTGGAGCAGCCGAAGTTCCAACAGATCCCATGTCGATGGAAGAAATAGATATGATCATTAAATTAAATCCTAGACATGAATGGACATCTGCAAAAAGTAAGGAAGAACTGGCTGATTTATTTAAAGAAGCACTATCGATAATCCCCGGCATTGAATATGAGTTTACCCAGCCAATAGAAATGCGTTTTAACGAATTAATTACTGGTGTTCGTGCCGATATTGCCATCAAAATTTTTGGTGAAGATTTGGCGTATTTAAATGAAAAAGCTAATCAGATCAAGAAATTGATAGAAGATTTGCCAGGTGCTGCCGATATTATTTTAGAAAAAACAGAAGGTTTACCACAAATGAGTGTAATCTACAAACGTAATAAAATAGCTCATTACGGATTGGATATGCAAACGCTAAACTCTTATTTGGCTATGGCTTTTGGTGGAGAATCAAGTGGTAGTGTTTTCGAAGGTGAAAAGCGTTTCGATTTGGTCGTTCGACTCCAAAAAGAAAATCGGATGGATATCGAAAACATACAACAATTAATGATTCCTCTGCCAAATGGAAATCAAATTCCGATGAATGAACTGGCCGACATTTCTTTCTCGGAAGGTCCTGCAAAAATATCCCGTGAAAACACACATCGAATGATGTCGGTAAGTGTGAATGTTCGAAATCGTGATTTACAATCGGTAGTTGAAGATTTACAAAGCAGAATTGAGGAAACAATTAAACTGGAACCAGGAAATTACATTGTTTATGGCGGTCAGTTTGAAAATTTGCAAAATGCGAGTAAACGCTTACTGTTTGCTGTTCCACTTGCCTTACTTCTAATCTTTATCTTCCTGCACTTTGCTTTTGGATCTTTCAAAGATGCAGCCCTAATCTTTACTGCAGTTCCCTTATCTACCGTTGGTGGCGTTCTTTTTTTATGGATAAGAGGAATGCCATTTAGTGTATCGGCAGGAATCGGTTTTATTGCTCTTTTTGGAATTGCTGTTTTAAATGGCATTGTTTTGATTGAGCATCTAAAAGATTTGCAAGAAAAAGGAATGACCAGCATGAGGGAGTTGATCCTTACAGGCACAAAAGATCGACTTCGTCCAGTAATGTTAACTGCAGCTGCAGCTGCAATGGGATTCTTACCAATGGCTATTTCAACAGGTGCAGGTGCTGAAGTTCAACGCCCACTGGCAACAGTAGTTATTGGAGGCCTTATTACTTCTACTATGCTAACTATGATTGCCTTGCCTTTACTATTCGAAATCTTTTATAATGTAATCGGTATAAAATGGCAACCACTTCGGTTCATCCGATCAAAACCTGCAATTACTGGCATCCTAATTGCCTTTTTATCGATTACAGCAACAGGACAAACGAAGGAATTGAGTCTTGAGAATGCTCTTGAAATTGCGATGGATAATAATAAACAACTTCAAGCTTTCAAACTTGCCATAAAACAAAATGAAGCTTTAAAAGCCACTGCTTTTTCTGTAGACAAAACATTGTTTTATTATGAATACGATCAAAATAACATCGAGGAAAATGGACATCCACTCAAAATTTTTGGTGCGGAACAAACATTTAGTTTTCCTAGTGTTTACACTGCGCAATCGAAAGTGAACAAAAGCAATGTATCCATTGCAGAAATCAACTATTATCGGCAGAAACAGATGGTTACCAAAAATGTATCTCATGCTTATAATCAAATACTATATCTGCAAAACAAGCATAAAATATTTCTCAAAATAGACTCTTTGTATGCCAATTTTAGAAAAAGTGCTGAAATCAGATTTGAAAAAGGAGATATCAGTCAGATAGACTTATTAAATGCCAAAGCCAAGCAGCAACAAGTAGCTATGGATATTCAACAATTGAAACACAATCTGGATATTGCAAATAAAAAACTGAAAGCAATTCTGCAACAGAATAGTGTATTTACAATTCCACAGCAAGAGTTGAAAAGGATTCCTGTTGAGAACAATCTCGTTGAATCCAGCCCTGATTTGCAAATCATGAAAATGCAATGCGAACAACAATATGCCCTACTTGATTTGGAGAAAAATAAGCTTCTTCCAGATATATCAATCGGCTATTACCGAGGAAGTAATAAGTATTCGAACGCTAAAACCTATCAAGGTTTTCAAATTGGACTAGCAGTCCCCTTATTTTTCGGAGAACAAAAAGCACGAATTAAAGCAAATAAAATTGCATTAGACATCCACAAAAACATGCGAAACAATTTTCTAATTAATCGCGAAGCAAAACAGGAAAAATTACGAATAGAGTTAATGAAATTTGAGGAATCTCTCCAAAACTATGAAAATTCAGGTCGGAAATTGAGTGAAGAAATCATAAGAACAGCTCAAAAATCGTATCAAATGGGTGAGCTGGACTTTTTCCAGTTTGTTGTAAGCATCGAAAATGCATTAAACCTGACCCTAAATTATCTCGACAATCTTGCTCAGTACAATAATCTTGCCCTTGAAGCTAACTATCTAAATAAATAAAAACCAATATCATGAAAAGCTATATTCTACTCGCCAATATACTATTCACAATGTGTTTTTTTGCATGCCAATCAAAAACACCACCTAATAATCCTATTGCAAATGAGAACGAACAATTAATTCAGATTTCCAAGCAACAGTTCAACTCAGAGGAGATGGAAATTGGCCTGGTGACAACGCATTGCTTTGAGGATTTAATTTCATGTAACGGATCTATTTCAGCTCCTCCAAATGGAATTGCCAATATAAGCACTCCAATTTCTGGTATTGTAAAGAGTATACATTTCGCAACTGGTGATTATGTAAAAAAAGGTCAAGTTTTGTGTCAAATTGAATCCAATGAATTGATTACTCTTCAACAAAATTTCGCAGAAATTTCAGCACAAATTCCTAGTATTAAAGCTGATTATGAAAGAAACAAAGCGCTGTACAATGAAAAAATTGGTGCAGAAAAAAATCTTATTTCTTCTGAAAGTGCCTACAAATCTGCTAAAGCAAAATATGAAAGTTTAGAGTTGAAATTAAAGATTCTTAGACTCAACGAAAGTAAAATAAAAGAAGGAAATTTTTATTCTGCTCTTTCATTATCAGCACCAATTGATGGCTTTATCACCAATTACAATCTGATTCTTGGTGAATTCGCCGAACAACAAAAATCCTTAATTGAAATTGTAAATACCAATCACCTCCAAGTTCAAATTGCGGTATTCGAAAAGGAT
>JADGFH010000263.1 GCA_016743925.1 Labilibaculum sp. | reverse complement strand
ACAGGATAAACAACAGATGATAAAAAGAATGCTTAATTGCATTTTTGTTTTCTTCATAATTCGAATATTTAATTATTATTAATTCAATTTTTCGCAAAAAAAAGACACATACTTCAGCTTTACCCATTAGAGCAAAACTGAAGTATGTGTCTGGCACAAATAAAAATAATTAAACCTCCAATTTCTTCTTCAGTGATGAGGTTTAATTAGTATGAACAATTAAATCTTGTTGCAATACGACACTAAGACAATTTAATCGTCATAGACACGTATGCAGTTTGTCTTTTTTTTAGAAGTTGTTCAATTATTTATATAAAGTTGAAGTTTATTGAGATTGAAAGATAATATTCTTGCTTCATTAGAGTTTTAAAACGAGACACTAAATATTTAAGAACTAAAAAGGGACTATTTATTTTACAGAGAAGTTACGAGGAAATATAGACATGTAATGATTAAAAATAGATATGTAATGATGGAAAATAGATATGTCATGATGTAAAATAGAAAAGCTCTTTTACTTTACGGATAAGTCATGAGGATAAATAGAATTACATCTCTGAAAAATAAAATAAATAGGAGGTAATATAGTTTACATCTATATTTTTATAGATAAATCACAAAAATAAATACCTTAAGCTTATAATAGGTAGCTTTGCAATAGAAGATAGCTTGTTTAAATTTAAAAGGAAAGCGCTTAATTATCTTAGTAAAGACACAATGAATTAGAGATTAAGGTGTTTTGACAGAAAATGAAAAGTTTATTGAAATGAAGAGAAGAATAGTATTGTTTAGTTTGATGTTTGTTGCAATTATTGGGAACGCCCAAATTTTTAATACATCTGGAGTATTAAGAAGTGGAGAGGCAGCAATTGGCTTTGAGCCTTCAATGTTTGTGTATGATGGAAATACAGAGTTTTTAATGTTTTTTCATGCAGGAGTAGGCATTGGGCGAAACGTCGATCTCGGTGCCAAAATTGGTGCTTTCGGCGATGAAAACTATTATGGAGGAGATCTTGAATTTGGAATCAGCAAAAATCTATCCTTGTCGGCAGGAGCACATCATTTTCATGATTTTGGTTTCGATGGAACAGCAAATGTTACAGTTCCTTTGGCATCAGGCACAAAACTAATTACTGGTATAGACATGGACATCAACTTTGGAGATGAAACAACAATCCCACTATGGATTCCTATTGGTATTAGAGTTGCGATAGGAAACGGTTGGTCCGTAATCATGGAATCAGAAATAGAGCTAACCGATGAGGCCTATCATTATTTTGGAATTGGCATGGCCTATGGTTTTTAACGAATACAAATGGAATTTGTATTAGACTATTATGCATTTTGATTCTAAAATATTTTTATGCTAAATTAATCCTTTGATTGATGTAAGTTATCAGTTACAAATTAATTTAAGAATCATTTTTTTATGGAAGAGGAAAAATCCAGTATTCAAGAATTACAAGCTTTTGCAAAGAGGTCAGGAAGAGAAATAGAATTCTCAGAGGGTGCTTATTCTTCAAATGCCATGCAGCCAATCGTATTTCATAAACGTTTTGCCTACATTAAGAACAATCCAAATAGTAAAACTTACTTTGCTTGCTTTTCTGATCCTAAAAATGTTAGTGGAATAGCTCATTATAGTGGTGTGTTTTTCTCTTTACCTGTTTCTAAGTCAACAAAAATTAGTCTTCGTAAGAAGTTCATTACAGATAAGTTGAATTTTTTCTCTAACAAAGAGAAGAATAAAACTGGAAGTCAAAGTTTCGATTCTAAGGTGATTTTTGAAGAATTTCAATTGACTGGAGCCGATCGGATTTTTACTAATGCTAGAGCGCAAGAAATAATAAAAAAGGCTCTGGATTTTGATTTGCGTTTAAGGGTTGGTATAAATGGTGTTGATATGAGTTTTGTTCCTGAATTAAAAGGAGAATCTCACTTTGGAATTTATACCACTCAAGATTGGTTTGTAGAACCAGAAAAAATTGAAATGCTATTTAAATTCGTTGAGAAAATTAGAAGTCACATAATTCGAGAAACAGAAGCAAGTTTTATCTTATAATTTGATCGCACCTATATAATTACTAAAGCCTCAATTCGTTTTCGAATTGAGGCTTTGTTTTATTTCAATAGAAATTACTTCCCAAACTCTTCTAAATTATTTTTGGTTTAGTAATTATTAGATATTTATTTAACATTGTTTAAGTTTTTAGTTAAATTGCATATTCAAACAAAAAAACGTAAATAAATGAAAAAGGTATTCTTCTTAGTTTTGTTCGTTATGGTGTCGTTGCTTACTAATGCACAGGTTTTTAATACAACTGATATTTTAGAAAAAGGAAAGATTTCAGTAGGATTCGAACCTGCTATTTTTATTCAAGATGGTTCTGATGATTTTAGATCTTTTTTTCATGGTGGATATGGTTTGGGAAACAAGATAGATTTGGCTGTTAAAATTTCTCCATTAAGTAATGATCGTTATTATGGAGCCGATTTGGAATATGGATATAATGAAACATTATCTTTTTCGATAGGTGCACATCATTACAGTAAATTTATTCTTGATGCAACAGTAAACTATAGCATACCATTAATCGCAGATATTAAACTAACAACAGGTTTTGATGCAGATTATTTTACGAATAACTCAAGAGTGGCAGTTTGGTTGCCAGTAGGATTTAGTCTTGATATAAAAGAAAATTTATCTGCTATTATGGAATTCGAATTTGAATTAACTGATGAGGCGTACAACTTTGTGGGTATCGGAATGGCTTACGAGTTTTAAGTTGATTTAGAATTTAAGAACAAAGCCTCAATTCGTTTTAGAATTGAGGCTTTGTTTTATTTAATTAGGAGATTACATCCCAAACTTATCAATAATTTTCTGAGCGGTAACTTCCGATAGTTTAATATTCGATTCGTGAGTCCACCCACCAACGTGCGGACTAAGCAATACTTTTTCTGATTCAATCAAAGATTTAAATTCTGCAGGAAGTTCAGAAGCATGTAAATCTTCGAAAGAAGTCTTTTCAAATTCTAAAACATCTAAACAAGCACCTAGTACCTGACCCGAATCAAGGTTTTTCACCAAATCAGCAATGCGAACCACTTTTCCACGTGCTGTATTAATAAGGTAGATAGGTTTTTTGAATTTTTTCAAGAATTCGTCATTTACCATAAACATCGTTTCCTCTGTTTGCGGAACATGCATGCTCAAAATATCGCATTGTTCAAACAGATCTTCCATTTGTTTTTCTTCGCAAAGCTCATCCGAGTAATCGAATTTGTATTTGTCGTAGGCAATTACCTTACAGCCGAATCCTTTCAAACGTTGAGTAAAAGCAGCGCCCATGTTACCATAACCAATAATTCCAACGGTTTTGCCTTTAATCTCAATGCCTCGATTTTCTTCTCGTCGCCACATTCCGTTTCGAACCTCCCAATTGCATCGGCACAAATTGTTGAAAAGAGTCAATAGCATCCCTACGGCATGTTCACCAACTGCATCTCTATTTCCTTCCGGAGCATTAAAGCATGTAATGCCTTTGCTTTCTGCGTATTCAACATCAATATTCTCCAATCCAGCACCAACACGACCTATAAACTTTAGGTTTGTCGCTTGGCTTAATTCTTCCTTATTCAGTTTAAACTTACTACGGATAATAAAACCATCAAACTCAGGAAATATTTCTAAAAGTTCTTCCTTGTTTTTTTCTGGTGCATAAGTGCAATTAAATCCTGCTTCAACAAGCATTTCCATCAATCTCGGATGGGTAGAATCTATAAATAGTACTTTCATGTTTTTAGATATGAGATTTTAAACTGATATATTCTTCAGTCTTTCAAACGCTCTGCAAAAATAGATGGAAAATCATTAATCGAATAATTTATTTAGAAGTATAAATTAATTAATAGTAAAGTGAATGGAATTTATAATAATGTAATGATCGTCGATCGTGTTTTGTCAGCCTGCCGCGAGGCGTGATATTGTGTCACTACGGAGAGGAGACAAGGATCAGGCTGACTTGATTCTTTTGTTTACTTTTCTCATCTAAGGAGAATTGAAAATCATGAATGCTTTAATATGAAATTATTTTATGAGTAAAAGTAAAAGCCCAACGGCTTGAGTGAGTTAAACAAAAATATTACAACATTTTGATAATATCTACTCCCAATTCCTATATGGAAAATTAATTAAGGTTTTGTAAGGATTACAAGTCTTGAGTTATTAAAACAATCAATTTGGATTAGATTCTAAATCGACTACAAAGCTAGCCTTATAGCCTCGAACTTTTCCTTTGGCATCAAAAACAGCATAGCCCAACATTATTTTATTTACCTTCTTGCTTAAGGCAAGTTCTTTTTTATTCCAATACCATTCTTCCTCGAATTGTATGTTGGCCGTGTTCTCAGTTAAATTCCCTTTTTTTATTATTTCTTTTATCTCCGATTTCGATAATTTATGATTGTCGTAATAATCAAAGGCAGGTAAATCGCCATTTTTTACAGCAGCAAGAATATCTTCTACTAATATTTTTGTGTTGGTATTGGCCAAACATTCCGTTTTCCATTCATCATCAGGGTTAGGATTACGAACCAACACTTCATAGGTAATTGGGTTTGCAATTTTTACACCAGTATATTCTTTGGTTTCAACTGGGACTTTCTGCTGACAAGAAAACAAAAACAGCCCTGAAAAAATCAGAGCTGTTAGTATATTATTACGTTTTGTCATTTTAGTACAATGTTTTTAGATAACAATCACAAATATATGTACGAATCTTTTTTTTGTTTTGACATGAGCAACGCAGGTGGGGTTCCCATAGATGCAAAAGACGTCAAGAAAAAATGCCGTTTATAAAAGGAAATCAATTGTTTGTTCAATAAAGATATTTAGAATATCATTCAACGTTTATTTATGAAGATATAGATCGATCCTTTTTTAAACATTATTTTTTTAGGCTTTAAATCGTAATGGGTCACCGAGGGCTCTAGTCTTGATTTTTTGTAACTTTTTGATCAAGCAAAAAGTTTAGAGAAACACTTTATCTATCAAAACTCAAGCGCATACCTTTATTACTTTCATCAAACTTACCATTGTCGTAAGCCAAATGACCATTAATAAAGGTTTTCTCTACCTTATACTGGAATTTTTCTCCATCAAAAGGAGTCCAACCACATTTATATAAGGTGTTCTTCTCTGTTGCAGTCCAATCATCCTCTGTTAATAGAACCAAATCTGCAAAATAGCCTTTGCGAATAAAACCACGTTTCTCAACTTGGAAAACTTCAGCAGGAGCGTGGCACATTTTCTCAACTACCTTTTCAAGTGTAATCTTTCCACGGCGAGCTTGCTCAAGCATAGCTACTAAAGAATGCTGTACCAAAGGCCCGCCACCGGCAGCTTGCATATAGTTTCCATCTTTTTCCGCCGGAGTGTGTGGAGCATGATCTGTCGCAATCACATCCAATCGATCATCTAAAAGCGCTTCCCAAAGAGCATCCTGATCATTTTTAGTCTTAATTGCAGGGTTCCATCGAATTCTCGATTTCTTTGTTTTGTAATCCTGATCATTAAACCATAAATGATGAACACAAACCTCAGAAGTTATTCTCTTATCCTTCGATGGAATAGAGTTGTCGAACAAATCCATTTCCATTGCAGTCGATAAATGTAGTATGTGTAATCGTGTATTGTATTTCTTAGCCAGTTTAATAGCTTTCGATGAAGATTTATAGCAAGCTTCGGCACTTCTAATCTCACCATGATAGTCCATTGGAATATCATCGCCATATTTTTTCTGATATTCAGCTTCGTTTTTATCAATAGTAGGAGAATCCTCGCAATGTGTTGCAATTAGGATAGGTGCTTTTTCAAAAATCTGCGAAAGCGTGTCAATATCATCAACCAGCATGTTTCCTGTCGATGAACCCATAAATATCTTAATACCACAAACCGATTTAGGATCCGTTTTTAAAATCTCATCCAAATTCGTATTTGTAGCGCCCATATAAAAGGAATAGTTTGCCAAAGACTTTTCAGAACCCAATTTATAGCGTTCAGTCAGTAATTCCTGAGTAACCGTTTGTGGTTTTACATTCGGCATATCCATAAAAGAAGTCGTTCCACCAGCTACTGCAGCTCTCGATTCAGTATACAAATCACCTTTTTGTGGCATTCCTGGATCACGAAAGTGAACCTGATCATCAATAACACCAGGAATTAATATTCTACCACCAGCATCAATCACCTTGCAATTGGGATCTGTTACTTCTGGTGCTGAAGTATAAATTTCTTCAATCAACTGATCTTTTACAAGAACACTTCCTGCAAATTTTTTGCCTTCATTAATAATCAAGGCATTTTTTATAAGAATACTCGACATTTGGTTGTTTAGTTATATAGTATAGTAAATCTATCTTTCGTATTTGGTGAAGAAGCTTCTCAATTTCATTTTTATCACACCCCAAACAGCTTCATTAAAAATTCCGCCACTCATTTTAGAGGTTCCTTGGGTTCTGTCGGTGAAAATAATCGGCACTTCAATAATATTGAAGCCAAATTTCCAAGTCGTAAATTTCATTTCAATCTGAAAAGCATATCCTTTAAATCGAATTTTATCCAAGTCGATCGTTTCAAGAACCTTTTTCGTGTAGCATTTAAAGCCCGCAGTAGCATCATGAATTTTCATACCAGTAACAATACGAACATATTTCGATGCAAAATACGACATCAATACTCTACCCATAGGCCAATTTACAACATTTACGCCGGAAACGTAGCGAGATCCAATGGCCATATCACCACCTTTTTCCGAACATGCCTTATATAGGTGTACCAAATCTTCCGGATTATGCGAAAAATCAGCATCCATTTCAAACACATATTCATAATTGTGTTCCAATGCCCATTTAAATCCTGCAATATATGCGGTACCCAAACCAAGTTTGCCCTTACGTTCTATAATATGTAGCTGCGAAAATTCTTTTTGTAGCTTTTTTACAATAGTAGCAGTCCCGTCAGGTGAGTTATCTTCTATTACAAGAATATCAAAAGGGGTATCCAACGAAAAAACCTTCCTTACAATTGCTTCAATGTTTTCCTTTTCATTGTAAGTAGGTATAATAACAATACGATTTGTCACCATGAGAGAATTAAAGTGTTAAAACAATTTTATTGTACGAAGATAATATATCTGCCTAATTTCTTTTCCGAAGGATAGTTAAAAAGACTAAAATTTCTATTTTTTATCTGGCCATTCCCAATTACCTATTTAAAATAGATAGGTAATTGGTCGGGCTATCCGCTAAATCTGTCTCCTCGTTCCTCGGCAAAAGGATATCGCTTCTATCCCTAATGGAAAATGATTCTCATATGTAGCGAATGAGGTTCTTTCAAATATCACCATCGAGCATTCGCTCTTTTAAAGTTTTTTAGATTTTTTTTAGTCAGGTTACCAGTGCTTTATGTGATGTGCGTCACAAAATTTTATTTTCCCATTTGGAGATGCGGATTTTTATCCTTTATCTTTGCACCGCTTTCAACGGAAGGTGTGCTAGTTTTGAAGGATTGATATTAGATGCGTAATCATC
>JADGFH010001049.1 GCA_016743925.1 Labilibaculum sp. | reverse complement strand
GTTTAATACTGATGGTCAAGTTAATATTCTTGGTGATAATACCAAAGTAAATGAAACTTCTGAATATGTTATACGTCAAGAGGCATCTACTCAGCTAAAATTTTCAACTTATAATAATAATTTTACTTGGTTAGCAACTCCTGATCGATATGATCCAAAAGGAAAAGGTGGAGAACTAGAATTTGTATTTATAAGTTCTAATGAAAGTGAAATCATCCTTGAGGGAAAAGTAAACAAAGGTAGATTAATTCTTAAAAAGGCTGAGAGTGAAACTCTTGATTTTTGGAATTTCCTTGCTATTAAAGATCAATTATCCGCTATAAAATCAAATGGATTTATGGCCTTTCAAATTGAAGGTGAATCTAAAAATAAATATGGTTTTGAGTTTAATGCATCTAATAATAATGTAAGCATAAGTTATAATGAAGATGAGCAACTATTCACAGAAGAAAGAGCTGCAATCTTTACAACTGATGGTTTAATTTTTAACGAACCCATAAGCTTAAATGGAAAAGAAATTTCATCATTGAGTTATACTGGTGTAATTGAGAAAGTAGACGTGGAGCCTGGTAGTGGTGATAAAGATTACAAGATTACAACTGCTGGAGAGTTTATCTATAAAGATGGTAATATCGAATTGAAACTCGTAAATGTACTTGCTCCTGTTTTCTACACACCTGGTATCATAGAAAAATATGAGAAAAATGAATATGCCCGAATCTATTTTAGTCGTGGAGTTTTCTCAGGTCATATGACCTCTATTAAAGCAGAAGTTAATTCTTTCAGTAGAATCTACTTACTGAATAATTATAATGATGGCTCTGTTGTTGGTCCTGGTATAAATATCACTTTTAAAAACGGAAATCAAGCTGTTGTTGAATATGAGATGGTTAAGAAAGGTTCTGGAATTGTTCAATTTATTATTGGCAAGACAAATATCATTGTTGATTCTGGAATTGTTGATGACCCTGATACTGAGGTTGACGAAATTGAAGTTGAACGTGCAGCTGTATTAGAAAATCTAGAAAATAGCGCTGGCTTGCAAGCATATATAAGTGAAATGGGTAAAGAGTCTGGTTTTCTAGTATATAAGAAACCATTCATGTTTGGTGCATCAATTTTCGATTTTGTTTCAGTTGAAAATCCAACGAATTCATTCGGTTGTTTAGGATACTAAAATCAACTTAGAAAAGTTAATTTTTATGTATAGTTGTTGATTATAAAAGGAGCTTACTGTAGTTTGTAAGCTCCTTTGTTTTGTTCCAAATAAACGTTGCAAAAAAATAATCGTATAAATAAAAGTGAAAAAAACAGATTTTTCGCACTAATTGGAGGAATATTAACATCATTACTAATTTCGATAGGAAGCTATTACTATAATCCATTCGATTTAAATCCTCAAGGAATTTTTGCAAGTGGTGTAATGGCTTCAATTCTAATTTTTGGAATCAATAAATTTAAGCGTAATAAATCTTAATAGAAAACCAAAGGTTCGAAGCATTTGCTTCGGACCTTTTCTTATTACAAACTATTCACTCACCAACAAATTACATTCCTAATATCCGAATTATCAAATTGGCTAAGGATTTCAACTTTACCGTCAGCGTCAATTTTACCTAAGTTTTGATAAAGGAGTAGGAGAATAAATTCGCAAAATTAATAAGGTTCCTGCTTTGTCCTATTTTCTAAAAGAGGATGGATCATAAGTATCGCGAATAAGAATTTTCATCCAGCTTAACGTATCAAAAAGACTATCTCTAGAAGAATATCACCTCTGTTGATACGTAGTCTAATTTATCAGATATACCAAATTTACTGATTGCGGTAACAGAATAATCATCCTCAACTAATGTTCTTGCAAAGGGAAGTTTCCATCTTTCTGCAAAAAAAAGATTATCTAGATAATCGTAAAAAACAATTTTCAAAAGGATAATAGCCATTAACTCTAC
>JADGFH010000262.1 GCA_016743925.1 Labilibaculum sp. | reverse complement strand
AAAAAGCTTGGATCCCCACCCAAGCTTTTCTTCTAACCACTATTTACTAACCTAATCTTTAATCTATGAAAAAAACGGTTACCAGCCGTCTACATTACAAACATACGCCAATGTATCGTTAAGTGCATTTAACAGATGTTAAAGAAGTTTAAAAGGCGATTTAATTGCAGAAATTAAGAGCTAGTAGGTATAATAAACAGAAAAAAGCTTGGATCCCCACCCAAGCTTTTCTTCTAACCACTATTTACTAACCTAATCTTTAATCTATGAAAAAACTTTTACTCTTTGTTTACATTACAAATATACGCCATTGTATCGTTAAGTGCATTTAACAGATGTTAAAGAAGTCTAAAAGGCGATTGAAATGTAAGAACTAATAGGTTGGTTTATAAACAGAAAAAAGTTTGGATCCCCACCCAAACTTTTCTTCTAACTACTATTTACTAACCTAATCTTTAATCTATGAAAAAACTTTTACTCTTTGTTTTCATTACAAACATACGGCATTGTTTAGTTAAGTGCATATAACAGACGTTAAAGAAGATTAAACACCCTGTAGGAAGTGGGCATAAAAAAAACCTGGATCCCCACCCAGGTTTTTATCTAACCACTATTTACTAACCTAATCTAAAATCTATGAAAATTTATTTTTATTCGCTTTAGTATTATAAATGTACGAAAAAAAGTGATAAACGTTCTATTATTGATGTTAAAAATATTTAAAAAGATAGTTTGCGAATAAAAATGTCAAATATTATTATATAATTTAATGCTTCATAATACAGAACTTTTTATAGTTCATATAAATTATCTAAATTACGCCTTTAGCAAAATCTAATACCCTATAGAAGTCCCATGAATGAGTCAGTACTAAATGCCTTAATGAAACTTTTTGCCATTATTGTTGATGAACAAAAGGTTGGTTTTGAGGTTGCTGCGCATGATGTTGTAGCACATTATCTTGAAAAACAATTTAGTAAAGAGTGGCTCGAAGTTTACTTGGATAATTTTGATCGTTATTTACTAGAGTCTCATTGTGATGTAGAAAATGAAACTTGTGTGATAAATAAGCACGTTCAGGTTCAAGATGTTTGTGTTAAAATTGCTGAAGAGGTGGATCAGGAACAGAAAGTATGGATCATGCTTCAGTTACTTGAATTTATTGACGAATCAGAATTTGCTGGCCCCGAAGAACTTAGTTTAGTAAAAACGGTTTCCAAAACCTTTAAGATTTCTAAGGATGAGTTTGAATACAGTCATCAATTTATTTTAGGCAATGAATATTCGATTCCTTTTAATCAGTATTTATTAATTATTGATGCCAATGATAATTTTGAACATGAAGTTGTAAAGCACATTCATAGTTCTCGATTACGTGGTCGTTTGTTTATTCTCCATTTAGAAAGTACAAATACTTTTCTGATGAAATATTTTGGGGAATACAATTTGTATTTAAATGGGCACAATATAAAATACGATAGACCATATGTTCTTTCCTACGGTTCTGTAGTAAGAAGTCATCGAATTGATCCAATTTATTATTCGCAGATTGTATCTGTATTTATAGAGCGAAAAAATCATTCCGACATACGTTTTGTTGCTAAGGATATTGAATTTAAATTTCCAGGTTCTAATAATGGCGTATTTCCAGTTAATTTTCAGGTGAAATCGGGGCAATTAATTGGTGTAATGGGAGGTAGTGGTACAGGTAAATCTACCTTGCTAAATGTTTTAAATGGAAATTTGCCTTTAAATCAAGGTGATATTTATATTAATGGTTACAACCTACATCACGATAAGGAAAAACTGGAAGGTGTAATTGGTTATGTACCTCAGGATGATCTGTTGGTAGAAGAATTAACGGTATATCAAAATCTGTATTTTAATGCCAAATTGTGTTTTGATGATGTTTCAGATGAAAAAATAGAGGAAATCATTGATGATACGGTTGAAAGTTTTGATTTGGTTGAAGCCAGAGATTTAAAGGTTGGTGACCCAATTAATAAGGTGTTAAGTGGTGGACAAAGAAAGCGACTGAACATTGCCTTAGAATTAATGCGAGAACCATCTATTCTATTTGTAGATGAACCAACTTCAGGATTGTCTAGTATGGACTCTGAGAAGGTGATGCTATTGCTTAAAAGACAGGTTTTAAAAGGGAAACTGGTGATGTGTAACATTCACCAACCTTCATCTGATATTTTCAAGCTTTTAGATAAGCTTATTATAATGGATACGGGCGGTAAGGTTATTTACTTTGGAAATCCTATCGATGCTGTTGTTTATTTTAAAACACAAAGCCATTACGTTAAGGCAGATGAGAGTGAGTGCTTGTCTTGTGGTAATGTAAATTCAGAACAGATATTAAGAATAGTGGAAGCTCGTATGATGAACGAATACGGGAAACAAATAAGGAAGCGTAAGAGAAGTTCTGATGAATGGTATGAGCTGTACCAGGAAAAAATTGAATCGAAGCATCCTATAGAGAGACCAAAACGAAAAAGGTTGATTCCTGCTAATTATTTTAGCATTCCGAAAAGAACAGAACAGCTGAAAATCTATTTGTCGAGAGATCTAAAAGCAAAAATCAGCAACAAACAATACATGTTGATTACGCTTTTTGAAGCTCCGATATTAGCTGTGATCTTAGGATATTTTACCAAATACATTAGTGGGACAGATGGCGATTCGAGTGCTTATGTTTTTACTAACAATGAGAACATACCATCTTTTATATTTATGGCTGTGGTTGTTTCTCTTTTTCTTGGATTGATTATATCTGCAGAAGAAATTTTACATGATCGAAGGATCATGAAGAGAGAATCTTTTTTGAACTTAAGTCGTTTTAGTTACTTAAATTCAAAAGTGATTATCATGCTTGTGATATCAGCATTTCAAACGATGTTGTTTGTTTTGGTTGCCAATACAATTTTGGAAATTAAGGGACTAACTTGGGAATATTGGCTTGTTTTATATACTGCTTCAGCTTGTGCCAATATGATTGGTTTAAATTTATCTTCAGCACTAAATACTGTAGTAGCAGTTTATGTATCGATACCTTTTATATTAGTACCTCAACTTTTGTTCTCAGGTGTAATTGTAAATTTCACAAAATTACATCCAACCATAACATCTCAAAAATATGTTCCTCTCGTTGGAGATTTAATGACTTCTCGTTGGGCATACGAAGCATTGGTTGTAGAACAGTTTAAAAACAATGAGTTTGAAAGGCAGTTTTTTGATTTGGAACAAGAAATGAGTGAAAATTCGTTTCGTTCTTCTTTTTACATACCTGAAGTGAAGCAGCGCTACCAAAATTGGCTGCGAACAGGAGATAAGAAGCAACATCAGTTGTTAAAGAATGAGTTTTCAAAATTGGTACAAGATTATGAAGCGCCTAACGGAATTGAGTATTCGGCTACTTATTTAAAAAATTCTTCTGAAGAATTATTTAAATGGTTGGAAACGATAAAACAAGATGGTTGGGCTAAATATAACAGAGTATCAAGTGAGAGAGATAAAGTATATGTAGATCTGCTAGAAAAGCATGGAGGTAAGGAGCATTTGTTTACTTACAAACAAAAACATCACAATGACGCAATTGAACAAATTGTCCTGAATAGGAGAGAGTTAAATAAAATTATTGATTACGATAGTGAATTAATTCAATTAAAAGATCCAATTTTTCAAACACCAGAGAATAAAACAGGACGAGCTCAACTGTATGCCTCTAGAAAGCGTGTTGGTAATTATTTGGTTGATACCTTTTGGTTTAATGTTTTAATTGTTTGGCTTACAAGCTTATTCTTTTATTTCACGCTTTATTTTGATGTATTAAGAAGAGCCTTACTTTTCTTCGAAATTTTATGGGTTAAGATATTACCTGATGGTCACATTAGAATAACACGAAAACGTCAGAAATAATATAGTATACAGAGGTTGATTTTAGATCAGCCTCTTTTTTTGCATTAAATTTTCTTAGCTCCCTCTGCTAAGAATCATTCTCTATGTCGCCATAGTGTAATAAAAAAAGGTCTATATATGTTATTTTGTCCGTATTTGGTCATTATTGTGTCTTATTTTTGCAAGCATGCATTAGGTGTAGAGTAATTGATCTGTTTGACTGTATTTGCGTGAATTGTATTCGCATATTGCTAACAAACTAACTTTTGGATAGAATTAACGAATTCATTCAGTTCATTAATCTTGAATTAAATGAAATTTAATCGTTTCTCCTTTAATTTATCAATAGCGTCCTAAACGTTTTAGAGAATAGCTCTTACAATATTCATTTAGATAGTATTCTAGAGCAATTTTTCTTTAAGGGGTATTATTTAGTTTAGGTGTTTAATTGGCATTAGTTTAAAGAGTTTTTGTTTTGCCTTTAAGGTTTAGTAAGACCGGGAAGCTGAGAACTTGTTCGAAGATCAACCGGCCGCACTTAAGCTTTAGGCAAATAAGGAAGCTTTTTAAAATCTAGCCTTGATTTTTTTTGCTTCCGTTTTTTGTATTCAAGACAAAAAATGAAGTCGGGTTTGGGCGGATAGCCCAATACAAAAAATAAATAGGACAATATTGTTAATTTATAAAAGATTAGTAAAGGAAAATTTTTTGCAAGCAATTTAAAAAGGATAATCACAAAAGAATATAAATCTGAATATAATGAAAAAACTAAGTTATTTATTTCTTGTACTTGTATTGGCTGCGGTAGCTTGCCAACCAAAGGTAGAAAAGAAAGAAGAAGTAAAAATCAGTCCTCTTGCTAAAGAAGTAAAGGATGAATTTGTGAGATCTTGGGATGCCTATAAAAAGTATGCTTGGGGACACGATGTGTTGCTTCCATTGTCGAAATCTTATCAAGATTGGTACGAGGAATCTTTACACATTTCGCCAATTGATGCTTATAGCACAATGAAAGTTATGGGATTAGAGGCGCAAGCAAAAGAAGTAGAAGATTATTTAATTGATAGCATAAGTTGGGACAAGGATTTGTTTGTGAAAACTTTCGAAGTCAACATTCGAATTATGGGCGGTTTATTGGCAATGTATGAGTATAATCCAAACCCTGTAATTCTTGAAAAAGCAGAAGATTTTGGACAAAGAATGTTGAAAGCTTTCGATTCTCCAACAGGAATTCCATACTATTGGGTTAACTTGAAAACAGGTGCAACAAAGGGAGCAAAAGTTAATTTGGCCGAGGCTGCTTCGTATATGTTCGAATTAGGTATCTTGAGTTATTACACAGGGAATCCGGTTTATTATCAAACGGCAAAGAAGGCTAATTTGGCAATTTGGGAACGTAGATCAGATTTGAATTTGGTAGCTGATTTGATTGATGTGGAGACTGGAGAGTGGTTGAACGATCATTCTCATATTTGTGCGGGGGCAGATTCATATTATGAGTATTTGTACAAAAGTATGTCATTGTTTGGCGACAAGGATTCTAAAAAAATGTGGGATGAAAGTATTGCTGCCATCAACAAACATGTTGCTGAAGAAACGGATTCAACATTGTGGTATGGTCGTGTAAATATGCACACAGGTGCTCGCGATTGTATCGATCCTCATTCGGGAAGACAATTTGCTAGTGTTGTAACCTTATATGATGCTTTCTTTCCATCTATTTTAGCTTTAGATGGTGATTTAAGAAGATCTGAAAAGACACAAGATACTTGGAATGGACTTTGGAATAAATATGGTTTAGAGCCAATGATTTATGACCATAAGCAAGGCGAACCGACTTATCCTGCTTACGATCTAAATCCTGAAATTATCGAATCAGCATATTATCTGTATCATATTACCGGTAAGCAAAAATATTACGATATGGTTGATCAATATTGGTCAGACATTAAGAAAAATTGTAGAACAGAAGTTGCTTTTTCATCCGTAAATGATGTGAGAACAATGGAAAAGAAAGATTACATGCCAACTTTCTTTTTTGCAGAAACATTGAAATACTTGTATTTGACTTTTACCGAAGAAACAGGAGCTTTTAATTTAGATGACTACTTGTTTAACACGGAAGCACATCCATTTGCAAAGAAATCTTTCGATCCTGAAAAAGTAAAAAAGAACCTAGGTTTGGAATAAATTTAGCAATTGAATTTTAGTTAGGGGCTGTTTTATAATTACAGCCCTTTTTTTATGAAATAAAAACTCTATTTTGCTGTGGCTAAATTATCCTATTCAATCATGAAATTTAATCTGGATTCTTTCCTAACAAATCCAAAGGAGGTCTTTCATCTTGCTCGAGTAACATTGCGTTCGAAAGGTGATATTGAGATGCACACACATGATTATGCCGAAATTTTTTGGATTGAAGAGGGAGAAGGATTTCACTTGGTGAATGGAGAGAAAGTGAAAATATTTCCTGGCTATTTATGTACGCTTCGCCCTGGCGATAAGCATGCTTTTATTGCTAAATCGGCAACCAAAGGCCTAACCATTACCAATCTTGCTTTTAAAAGTAGCACTTTAACTTATTTTCGAGAACGATATTTTCCAGCTACAAACCTTTATTTTTGGAGTAAAAGTCATTTGCCATTCAGTTTCCGGGTTCCAAAAGAAGAGTTGTGTTTGTTAAGAGGAAAAGCCGATCGCATCATTAATCAAACGAAAGACAACATTCATCTGGATCGATTGCTCTTGTTTATTTTTGAAATTATAGAACCATCATACGAGAGTTACGATCCCGAAATGCCATACTGGCTTCAGTCTGCTCTGGAAAATTACAATTCCCCACTTGTGTTTAAACAAGGAGTGGATGGCTTTTTATCTTTAGCGAACAAATCCTTGGATCATTGCAATCGAATTTTGAAAAAGTATACCGGAAAAACCTTAACGGATACCATAAACGAGGCAAAGATTAAATACGCAGCTCGGCTATTGATCATGACCGATGCCTCTGTAAAGAATATTGCTTCTGATTGTGGTTACGGGAATATTGGTTATTTCTATCGCGTGTTTAAAACGCATTTTAAAATGTCGCCTAAAGACTATCGAACATACAATAAGCGCATCATATAAAAAAAGAGCCGAAGATTAATTCGGCTCTTTTGGTATTACAAATGTTTTAAAATTTCTTCTGCATTCGATCTGTTTTTATAATCCGGATCGTACTGCACATATTTCACGATACCGTCTTTCCCAATAACATAGGTCGCTGGCACAGGAAGTGTTTGATTATCATTTCCATTTGAAACCGAAAGATCGATACCATACTCTTTGTACTTTTTCACCAATTTTTCAGGTAAAACAAAGTTAACACCATATTCTTTCATGATTTTATTATCTACATCGTGAAGAATCGAGTATGCTGCTTTCGTTTTGTCTACCGTTTTTTCAACGCTAACAGGAATTTCTGGTGAGATAGCTACCAGTCGGGCACCTGCTTTTTTAAATTTGCCTACATTATCTTGAAGATGAGAAAGATGTTTGTTGCATAGTGGGCACCATTGTCCGCGATAGAATACAACAATTAATTGCTCTTTTTCTAGAATTTCATTGCTCGATATTGTTTCCCCATTTTGATCCATTGCTTTAAAAGTAGGAGCCTTTTGTCCTACTAAAATGCTGCTTTGTTCCTTTTGACCATAGCTTGTAAAGCCGATCAGTAATATTG
>JADGFH010000261.1 GCA_016743925.1 Labilibaculum sp. | reverse complement strand
GAATTTTTCACAGGTGATTTTAAATCTTTTGAATTAGAAGGTGCTGTTATTGTGCAAGGTTCCAAAAATGAAATGAAGTATACGGCATTTTTTGATGATGAAGGAGTCTACCATTTTGGAATAAATCACGGTAAAGAGTTGAGCTTTGATGTATTTGCTGCCGAGGTGGTATTAGATGGAAATTCAAGAATTGAAGTGACAGTGGATCATGGCAAATTTCTGCCAACAGCTATCTTGAACGGTAAAATATCCTTTGCTTGTTCCTCTAAACCTGAAGGAGATAGCAAAACCCTAAAACTTCCTGACTTAGATTTTCAGGGGATGCGAATTTCAGCTGTTGCACCTATTTTTGATTTGGAATATTTAGGAATGGATTCTAAAGAGTCCTTGTCTTTCAATGATTTTCCTGTAACCCTAACCGATGTATCATTCAAGAAAACTAGTGAAACTAATGCTAAATTTGTTTTTGGGGTAAAGGTGAATCTTTCTAAAGGTGAATCTATAGTTGGAGCTACTCGTGTTGGGATTAAAATGGGAATAGGTGCAGGCGACTGGAAGTATAAAGGTTTAGCCATTGAGATGCTGACAGTTGAAGCCAAGAAAGAGGGGGCTTATACAATAAAAGGTTCTGTTGAATTTGCCGATGGCGACCCCATATATGGCGATGGATTTAGAGGAGAAGTTCAAGCTAAATTTTCTGAGTCTTTTGAGATGGAGGCTGTTGCAATCTTTGGTAAAGTTAATGGCTTTAGATATTTCTTTGTTGATGGGTTTGTTTGCTTGCCCCCACCAGGTATAGTTGCGGGACCCTTTGTTTTACAAGGGTTTGGAGGAGGTTTATATCACAGAATGCGACAAGCTTTACCAAACGATGCATCAGGTTCTATGGGCAAATCATTATCAGGAATTACGTATATACCCGATAAATCTTCATTCTTGGGTATTAAGGCTGGAGTTAAGGCTGGTGTGGTTAATGAAAAAATTGTGAATTGTACCGTGAATTTTGAGGTTCTTTTCAATAATCATGGGGGAATTAACCAGATAGGTTTTAATGGTGAAGCTAAATTAATATCTGCTTTAGGTGATTTGCCTATTAGCGAAATGAAGGAGATCGCCCATAAATCAGCTTTGGGTAAAGAGCAAAAATCCGAAACAACTGAAGTGATGAGTGCTAGGATATCTATTCTTCAAGATTTTCGAAAGCATGTTTTCCATGCTGAGATGGGATTTAAAGTAAATGCAGCAGGTTTGCTGACAGGTGGTGGCGAAGGCGTGTTACATATTGAACCTGGTAAATGGTATTTACATTTAGGAACTCCTAGTCAGCCTTTTAATATGAATTTTGTAGGCTTTGTAAAAACTGGCAGTTATTTTATGGCAGGTCATGATATTCCCGATGCAATGACCATGCACCCTAAAGTGTTAGATTATTTGAATATAAGTGAGGCTGATGAGAATATAAACAGAAAGGAGAATGATATCATCACAGGAAAGGGATTGGCTTTTGGAGCCAGTTTTGAATTTGATACAGGTGATTTAAAATTCAAACCTTTTTATGCCCAATTTGAGATGGGTGTTGGTTTTGATATACTCCTATTGGATTATGGAAACAATGCTTATTGTGCAGGTCGCGATGGATCTATGGGGATGAATGGCTGGTATGCCAAAGGCCAAGCTTACGCTTATTTTGGAGGTAAAATCGGTATCAAGGTTAAGGTGTTTGGGCGACGAAGAAAGTTCGATATCATAGATATTAGAGCCGCAGCAGTAGTAAAGATTGCAGGTCCAAATCCAGTATATATATGGGGTGCTGTTGGTGGTCGTTATAAAATATTAGGCGGTTTAATTAAAGGTAAATGTAAGTTTGAAGTTGAAGTTGGTGAGAAATGTGATATTAGAACTGACCCTAATGATCTGTCTGACTTAGAAATTATTGCCGACCTAACCCCTATGCATGAGTCTAGTGAAGTGGATGTATTTATTCTACCTCAGGCTGTATTTAATATGCCAGTAGAAAAGGTACTGAAAATATCGGATGATAGAAATCTAAAAAAGGAATTCATTATAAAACTCAAAAAGTATGCTATTACTCAGGATGGGAATTCAGTAACAGGACAAGTTGAGTGGAATGAAGATAGAACTACTTTGGCATTTACACCCGATATCATATTTACACCTAATTCTAAATATAAAGTTATGACTGCTGTCAGTTTTGAAGAAAAAGTAAATGGTAGCTGGCAGCCGTACAAGGATGAGTCAGGTAAAGTGTATGTTGAAAGTAAGGAGACCGAATTTACGACGGGTAAACTACCAAAAAGAATACCTGAAGAGTATATCACCTATTCATACCCGATTGACAGACAGGTTAATTTCTATAAAGAGGAGTACCCTACCGCTTATGTGACTTTTAAATCGGACTTAGCCCCATTTTTTGCTCCAGTTGATGGCTGGACGAGAAAAGCCAAATGGACAGCCAAAGATGGAGCACCAATTTATACTGACTTAGCTTACAGTTCTGGAAGTAAATCGGTAGAAAGTTCTGTTCCTACACAATTACAAAGCAGCAAAATCTATCATTTTGAGCTTGTAAATGTGCCTTTGGATACTGATAATGCAGTTGATAAGAATGTGAGCGAATCTACCCAAACAGCTATGAGTACTAGCGATGAAAACAATGTTGAAATAACAACTAGATCAGCTAGTGGTAATATTGTTCAGTCCGAAGAAATCGCATTTTACGATATTGATTTTAGATCTAGTAAGTACGCCAAATTTTGGGATAAGGTAAACACCAATGAGCTGAATGTACGATTTCTATATCATTCATCTGTAGCAGTTGATTATCCAGGAGCAACTATCTATGGTGATGAGATGTTTGATGTGTTTGAATTGTATGGGCAAGGCAATACCGAGCCTTTAATTCAGCGATCAGCAGTTTTATCTCAGTCTGATTGGTACAAAAAAATGATATATCCATTAATGTACGAGGGTTATCCATTCCATCAAGAAGCTAAAATTTCACATCGTGATGTCAACGTGTTAGGCGTACCACCAACTAAAGAAATTTATATGTGGCAAACTCAGTATAATTACTCACTTAGCGAGACTGATATAGAGAGGGGACAAATATCTTTTTCAGCAGAAAAGACACATTTTATTTATTCTCTTCCAAAAACTTGGGCTAAAGATTATCAAGACATTCGTAACAAGTTAGGGAATTTGATTGTTAAAGGATATAAGCCTAGTGCAAAAGCCCAAGCCATTATGAGTAAATATCCATGGCCGCAAGTTGATGCGGGTAATTATCCAATTAAGCTGGAATATGTATTGCCAGGAAATCGCAAGGTTACCACATCGCAAGTGATTAATTTGAAAAATGGATTCGATATCCCTCAGGTTGATTTGGTGGATTAGCTTGATGACTGACTCTGAAAAGAGGCCTAAAATAAGCTTGAGTTTAAATGGTTCACATGTTTATAGTATTGAATATATAGTTTTTACCAATCCTACAGGGATTGAATATGTGTTATAAAAGAATGAAAAATAATTTCAAAATATTAATTATTGTCGTATTAGTTAGCATTTGTTATCCATTTATATGTTCTGCTCAAAAACTCGAGGAGTATGAAATTAGACTTTTGGCGCGACCAACAGCTGACTCTATCATGTTAAGATGGGCACCTCTTGATTTTGCCATGTGGCAATTGGGAAACAAACATGGCTATAAGCTAACTCGTACTCTCATGATTCGGGAAGGTGAATACATCGAAACAATGAATGAGGAGTTGTTAACGGCAGAGCCATTAAAACCTAAGCCACTTAATCAATGGGAGGAATTAGTAGATACCGATGATTATGCAGGTGTAGTAGCTCAAGCTATTTATGGTGATGATTTTGAGGTGTCGAGCGATAACAGCAAACCTGAAATGATGTCTATTGTAAATAGAGCACGAGAACAAGAGAATCGATTTGGGTTTGCTCTTTTTGCAGCCGATCAAAGTCTTAAAGTAGCTGAATATTCAGGCTTATATTTTTGTGATAAGAATGTAAAAAAAGGAGATAAATACCTTTATCGTCTGATGTTAGCAGAAACACCCAAAGGTGTGAAGGTAGATACTGCATTTTACTTTACAGGTTCCGATGAGTATATGCCCCTACCAGCTCCTACAAATGTGAAGGCAGAACCGGGAGATAAAGAGGTAACTATTACTTGGGATAATCAAAGTCAGGAAGAATTTTATGGGAGTTATTGGATAGAGAAATCTATAAATGGAGGGGCATCTTTTGAAAAAGCACATGAACTCCCTTTAGTGAATACCACTCCCGAAGGTTATGATGAATCTAAGTTTGGTCTTTTTATAGACTCATTGGCTAATAATAAACAAACCTACCAATATAGGGTGATAGGGATTTCTCTTTTTGGAGAGCTAAGTCCTCCATCTAAAGTGGTTGAACTAAAAGGGAAAAATAGAATTACAAGTATTCCTAGATTAAAACTGGAGAAAATTTCTGAAGAATCCGAAGTCAAAATAGATTGGGAATTTACGAATGACAAAAATGAGTTAGTTGAGGGTTTCAAAATATTTCGTTCTAAGAAATATGCCGAAGGTTTTGAGTTATTGAAAGACAGTATTCCGGTGATGCAAAGATCTTTTACCGATAAGCAACCTCTGTTAACTGGCTATTATCGCATACAAGCCTATAATAGTGATGGTGGCGGTCCATATTGTATTCCTAAAATGAAACAATTGATTGATTCAATTCCGCCATCTATTCCTTTAGGTTTAAAAGCTGTTGTTGATACTACAGGAAGAGTAAAATTGACTTGGACAAAGAATACCGATGCTGATATTTTTGGTTATAGGGTTTATCGTGGTAATAGTAGACATGAAGAATTTTCGCAATTGACAAATAAGGCTATCAAGCAGGCTTTTTTCTATGATCATATTGCGTTAAAAACATTGACCAAGAAAGTTTTTTATAAGATAGTAGCAGTTGATCAACGACAAAATCAATCCGGTTTTTCTGAGATTTTCGAAATGGAACGACCTGATATTGTTCCACCCGCTTCGCCATTTATAAAAAAGATTATTTCGGAGGATAATGGGTTAGACATTAAATGGATAAGAAGCTCTAGCGATGATGTCGATAAGCAGTTGTTGTATCGAAATATTAAAGGGAAAAAAGATTGGTCCTTAATAAAAAACATTTCAGCCGATAGTACTCATTTTTTCGATCAAACTGTTGAACCAGATATGACTTACAGATATTTATTGTTGGCAGTAGATAAGGCTGGTAACGAATCGAAACCCACCACTCCAGTAGCAGGTAAGTTTAATGGCAGAAATAGAGATAACCTGTGGATACTCCCAAAGGTAAAAAGAAGGAATAAAACCAAAGAGACTCTGTTACAATGGGAGACTCCAAATTTTAAAGTGAATCGATATATGATTTATTATAAAAATAAAGACGGACTTTGGCGATTACTCGATGGGGTAGCACCCAATAATCATGAGTATGTGACCAAAGTAGCAGGGACGGAATTTAAAATATTTTGTAAAGGAGGAATTCTATGAAAAAATATTTACTCATTTTGGCCTTAGTTTGTATTAGTCAGTTTGTATTTGCACAGTATCATTTGCAGATTCGAATAGAGAAAAACTCAACAGACCCAGATTTTAGTTGTGTGATAACTGTTTCTGGTTTTCCGGAAATGAACGGTTCGAATTCCAAGGGTAATAATTTTATCGAATTTAGTTTGTTGACCAATGGTATACCATCTGAAATAGGTGTATATAATGATTCGCAAGATAGAACAGATTATTTTTCATGGGATAAAGATCAATGTGGATATATAAGGAAAGAAAATGGAGGTGGAATTGGGAATGGAACTTCGAATCCAAGACCTGATGAGGCAGTTGTGGTGGATATTTCAATAAGTCCACCTGTTATTTTAGGGATTGAAAGCTTTATTTTTTGCGTAAAAGATGATGATTCCGGATCTATTGAGTTTACTGGTGAGCCAGATACCAATAGTGATATTAATTGTGGGTATTATTCTTTAAGGTTAGGAAATATTACTTATAAGGTTATTTGTAATGGTGTGACTCGTTATATGTCAATAAAAGAGGGGTTTAGGGAGCTTTCGCTCAATTTTCAAGATGTTGATTCTGCCTTTGGCAATACTGTAGATGTATTAGAATATCCTATGGATATAAGTGTTGGATTTAATACTTATTTTGGTGTTGAATATCAGAAGACTTTTAGAGGTATTTCCTTTGTCCCCTCGCCAACTTTTACACCAATTTTCTCACAACCTAGTTGTTTTGGTTTAGATGATGCCACAATAACTTTAAGTGGACTAAAGGATATAAGTACAACTAATGCAAAGTATCGTTTAGATTTAATTAAACTTTCGACTAAACCCTTAGGGCAGGAAGAGGAGGCTTTAGATCCTTATCCATATGAAGGTGTTACTTATTATTGGAATGATCAAATTACAGTTATTCAAAATGTTGAGGGGGAAGCTGATTTTGAAATAACTAATGAAGTTTTGGAAAAAGGTGTACGGAGAAATTATAATGGAGATGAAATTCCTAATACCGATCCTATTAAATTAAAAGCAGGGCCATACGCTGCAAAAGTGTGGTTGTTAGATGGTACTAGTTCTAGTTTGTGTCATAAAGAATTAGTTTTTGAAGTAAAAGAACCTCTTTATATTGAAATTTCTAAACCTATTTTAAATACTACGCCTGCTATAAATGGCGATAAGTATTATATTAAAGTTAAAGGAGGAGCAACAAGTGCAAGCATCGAAATTACTGGAAGGGATGATTCATTATACAAGTTGGTATCCCCAAGTGATGCAAGCTTGATTCATATTTCGGAGAATTCTTTTAGAGTAAGTGGTTTGAAAGCAGGAGCAAACCAGATAATTAAAGTTCGTCATGGCGATTGTCCAAGTAATGAAGTTAAATTGCCAACTATAAATGAGCCTGACAAGATCGAGGTGAACCATGAAATCGTTCATCATTATGCTTGTGCAGAAGGTAAGAAAGGTTCTGTTAGTTACAGTTTTACGGGTGGTTTCGGTCCTTATACACTAGAGTTATTAAAGAATGGTACAGCGACTACAAAACAACCAACCAATACAACGACATTTTCTGGAAATTTTGAAAACTTGTCTGTTGGCATATATACGATTAAAGTTACAGATAATGTTATAGGTCCTACTTCTGCACCTACAGGAGAATCCAAGTCATTTATAATTAAGCAGATAATGCCCTTGTCCCTAAATGCCGATGAACACACCGATTTAACTTGCTTTCAATCAGCTAATGGAAAAATTAATTTGAGAACTTCAGGAGGTAATTCTCCTTATTATTTATCAGGTAGTGGAATAAGTGACTTAATAAAATTATTAAAGATAACAGACTATGCTCATGAAATAGGTGGTTTATCAGTAGGGACATATACCTACCAAGTGAAGGATGCTAATAATTGTATTGCCACAAGTAGAGTGACATTAGAAGAACCAGCTGCTTTAAGTCTAAAAAAAGGAGCAGCCACAAAAGCGAGTTGCTCTACGGCTAAAAATGGGAGTATCACTTACACTTTAAATGGAGGCCATAA
>JADGFH010001048.1 GCA_016743925.1 Labilibaculum sp. | reverse complement strand
ATTAAATATTCCAATTTTATTAAAAGATACAAACACAAAATCATTTTTTTTAGATCGAACAAAGCATACAGAACTAATAGTATTTTACTTAATCATTTAATACATTACAATGAAACAATTATCAATCGTCGCTATCTTAAGTATATTTAGCTTAAACATTATAGCACAATATAAAACGATAACTACCAAAACTCTACTGCAAGAAATGACGACACGCAGTAGTCTTTCGTATTTTCCTTCACCGGCCTACAACTGCAAGCAATTTTCGAGCTATTCGCGCGATTCAAAAGATGCATCCACAGCCACGATCGATGGAAAATTTAAACCTGAAAAGGGTCGTGATTGGGGAATTGGGTGGTACGAGAACCATGACTTTAGCCAATATGTGCGTACAGAGGAGAACCATGGTCGTAAAGAAGATGTAATGTTTGATGCCAAAGGTCCCGGTGCTATTGTAAGGTTCTGGGCCACATTTGGAGGAATTCCTGATAAATATGGTGGTATTTACCGAGTGTACATAGATGGAAACCCTAATCCAGTTATCGAAATGCACAACAAAAACCTAGTAGGGAACGCAGGTTTGGTAGGTAAACCATTTTCATTCTTCGCACCCGAAAAAACAGAAAATGATACATGGAGAGGTAGTAATTTGATACTACCTATTCCTTATGCTAAAAGCTGTAAAGTAACATACGATGGTGAGCACAAATATGCTCACATAGGCGGCTGGCGTGGTCATTATTATCAAATAAACTACCGCACCTACGCATCTAACACTGCCATAGAAAGTTTTACCAAAGAAACGATCTCTAAATATAAATCGGACATTGATTTGTACGGCAAAAAATTAATGGAGAATCCGCATGCAGACGATAAAACCATTGCATTTAGCCCAGTAGAAATTCTGCCAGGTAAAGATTACAAAATACAATTAAAAGGCACTAAGGCTATTTCAGAACTTCTTACGCAGATCACAGCCGATAATATACATCAGGCATTACGATCAACCATAGTAAGCATTGAATTTGACAAACAGCAAACGATATGGTGTCCAATAGGACAGTTTTATGGTATTGGCTATAAAATGAATCCACATAAAACCCAATATCAATCTGTAGACAAAAATGGTGTTATGCGCTCGCTTTGGACTATGCCCTTTAAATCTAAAGCAATTATCCGAATAAAGAATTTGGGCAATCAAACCGTTGTGCTAAAAAACTTTAAAGCCACTGCTGAAGATTATAACTGGACTCATAATTCCATGTATTTTCATGCAACTTGGCACGAAACCCGTGGGCTTGCATCAGAGTTAAGACAAGATTACAACTATGTAACTTTAAAAGGCAAAGGTGTTTTTGTTGGTGACAACCTTACCTTATTCAACTTTTTTCCGGATAGTACAGGGAAAAATTGGTGGGGCGAAGGTGATGAAAAAATATATGTTGACAATGAAAATTTCCCATCTCATTTTGGAACAGGTACCGAAGATTATTATAGTTATGCATGGTGTCGTCCGCAATCCTTTTCGGCACCAAATGTTTCGCAACCTTGCGGTGAGGGTAACAAAACACCAGGACATACTAGCAATAATCGCCACCGTTTACTTGACGCAATTCCATTCGAAAATAATTTTAAATTTGATATGGAAATATGGCATCCTTACCGTGCCGTTATGAACTTTGCCCCTGCAACTTTCTTTTATGGATTTCCTGATGTTCAGTGGAACGTTCAACCAGATCCTGAAGCAGCTAAGCAAAAAATTGCCTTAAAACTATCAGATATTAAACAACAATAAAATTTATAATATGATATCATTTTCTAAATTTCTATTCATTGCTTTAACTGTTCTTTTATCCGCTTGTTCATCAAATGAAAATAATTTCAGCTTAAACCAAATTTCTCAGTTGTACAAAGCAGCCCCCGAAAATATTCATACTCGGTGGGCAAGTGCTGAAAAT
>JADGFH010001047.1 GCA_016743925.1 Labilibaculum sp. | reverse complement strand
ACCTTAAGCTTACTAATCCTATATACGATTTTTTTAATAATACCTCTTGTAATGTTATTATCGGAATCATTTATAGACAGAGATACAGGACAATTTACTCTGGACAACTTTCAAAGGTTCTTTGGAAAAAAATATTATTATTCAACCTTGTTTAACTCTTTTAAGGTCACTGTTTTAGTTACAGCTATTGCTGTAGCCTTAGGTACCACCCTGGCATATTTTTTTGCGAGATTTGAAATAAAAGGAGCTAAAACTCTTAGAATCCTGGTTATATTGTCGAGTATGTCTGCTCCATTTGTCGGAGCTTATTCCTGGATATTATTATTGGGAAGAAATGGAGTTGTGACTAAGTTTTTCGAAGGATTATTCGGAATTCAAATGCCGGATATTTATGGCTTTAAGGGTATATTGCTCGTATTGTCCTTACAACTCTATCCACTTATTTTTCTCTACGTTTCAGGAGCTTTTTCAAATGTAGATAACTCACTGCTGGAAGCATCGGAGAACTTGGGCTGTACCGGAGTAAAAAGATTTTTTAAGGTTATAGTTCCCTTAATTTTTCCAACGGTTTTAGCTGGTGCATTACTTGTATTCATGAGATGTTTTAGCGATTTTGGTACTCCCATGTTAATTGGAGAAGGGTATCGTACATTCCCTGTTACTATTTATGATGCCTATATGTCAGAATTAGGGGGAAACAATGGTTTTGCGGCGAGTATCGCCATAATTGCAATCATCGTTACCTTAGTGATCTTTTTAATACAAAAACATATTGCTAATAAAAATGCTTTTACCATGAATAGTATTAATAAAATAAGACCTGTAAAAATTGAGGGTATTCAGAATTCTTTGATACATATATATGCCTATTTGTTAATTGCACTATCTATAGCACCACAGGTATATGTCATTTATACATCCTTCAGGAATGTTAACGGGACTGTATTTACCAGTGGCTATTCATTAAATAGTTATGTTATAGCTTTTTCCAAGATGGGAAATGCTATAAGAAATACTCTAATTATTCCTTTGATATCATTGACGTTTGTTTTAATTTTTGCAGTATTCATCGCTTATTTAGTCGTGCGAAAGCGATCGAAAATTACAGCGGTAATCGATACGGTTTCTATGGTTCCCTATATTGTTCCCGGTATTGTTGTGGGTATTGCATTATCAAACACATTCAGCCGGCCACCAATGGTTTTAACAGGCAGTATGACGATTATGGTTATAGCTCTCATCATTCGGCGTTTGCCCTATACAATCCGTTCGAGTGTTGCAACCTTACAGCAAATACCCATGTCAATTGAAGAAGCGTCTCTTTCATTAGGGGCCAGTAATGTAAAAACATTTTGGAAAATTACAATTCCCATGATGTCTGCCGGTATTATTTCCGGAGCAATTTTATCTTGGATAACTATGATTTCAGAATTGGCTTCGGCTATTCTACTGTATACCGGTAAAACAAGAACTCTGACGATTGAAGTGTACACTCAGGTTCTAAGAGGAAATTACGGTGTAGCAGCCGCCCTTGCCTCGATTCTCGCAGTGTTAACGACTTTATCTTTAGTACTCTTTAACAAGGTGAATAAGGGGCGGGATCTGTCAATGTAATGCTTTCTCAAAGAACATCAGTTATCCGGAATACCCAGACCATCTGGTGTTCTCCTTCACCCCAATAGTCTTTCATAAAAAAGGTCGGTTCGCCGATCTTTTTTTTCCAGAATTGTTGTGAAATTTTATAACCGCTATCGAGACAGACCTCTTCTACGGCGTTCTTTTTTAACTGGTCTATTATCGTATGCCAGAGTTGAGAACCGATCCCCCTATTCTGAAATTCGGGATGGACATAGACGCCTTTAATCTCCTTAAGATGCTGTAGATTATTGGGAATATTGTTACTGACAGTTGTATTCATTGTACCGTATGCTATGGTGCCGATAAACTCTCCATCATTAGT
>JADGFH010001046.1 GCA_016743925.1 Labilibaculum sp. | reverse complement strand
GAGGTCTATTTGAACCCTGACAAATCAAAAATGATGGGCCAAACTAACAAGGCGGCATAATATTATAACTTTAGGCGACAACTAGCTTGAAAAATACCGAACGGTACCTTCTGTTGTTATTGAGGCTAATTACCAGAAACTGGAAAGACTGCAAGTTTTCCCCTTGGTTGGGGATAACCTTGAAAAGGGAGAGCTAAGCTATATTGTCGATTTATTTAAATGTATTTCTAAAAAAAATAATGAGAAATGTCTGGTAAGCACATCAATGTACTATGACTCTTCGATTAATGTTGTTCATTACGATGGTGTTGTTCAAAGCGTTACCTTAGATTCTAGAGTGTTATGGGGGGATCTAATTGCTTATGAAGTCAATGTAAAAACAAGTGCATATAATGAACCTTCATCAGAAATCATTATATTTGATTGTTCGAGTGGTAGTTGTCAATATACAAATGTCTTCGCTAGTTTAGAGGTGTACAACCACACGCAGTCAATTGAAAGTATTTTTATTTCTATATTCAATGCAAGAAAACATGGAAGCGCTGTAAGTCTAACGGAATTGTCATCTTTAGATAAAGTGCTTCTTAAAAAACGCTCAGATAAGTGAAAATGAACTAGCGATATACCTGAACATTAAATTACTCAAAGACAATAAGTCATATAACCAAATAGTTGCTCAGATGTTGGCCGAAGTAAAAAAGTGCACTAGTAGCAATCTTTGTGAATTTAAATCAGTAATGGCCAGATATTTTGGAAAAGATTACGGTTTTCATCCATTTCCAGTCTCTGTAATGGATGGAAATGTGGTGAAGGGAGCTGGGTATGTTGATATGGAGCAGTTGTATTATTTAGCGTTTGGGAATCATGCAATACAATTTCTAGCATTGATGTTTGGGGGATAAAAAGAGTATTTTTTGAGTGCAAAAATGAAAATCTAAAGCATATGCTTACTCTGGCATTTTCAGGAGAGAATATTAAACAGGGTTTCCTTGAACTTCCTGTTGATTACCTTTTAGCAAGTCGAGGTGTTTCCAATTATGTTAGTCACAGCGAGAATGCTGGAGATGCCGGGCAGTTGAAACACTTTAACAATAATTTGTTAGAAGGTAACGGCAAGTCCATTTTTCAAGGGAAGTTAGGCAACGGAAAAGTAGAGCATTATAATATAGCAAAAAACAAGCCTGAGTTTAAAGTTAAAGCTGATGTCGATCCGTGGGATGGAAAAAGTGTTCTCTTTGTCATTACGGTACTAATTGTTTTGATGTTGTTGACTTTTGCTTATTTTAAAGCAAAGAAGTTTAAAGAATAATAATTAAACTAATAGTTTGCAGCGGGACAAAATATTTTCTAACCTGTCTGAGTCGAAAACAGATTTCTGCTTTGTTGGGCTAATGGTGTTCAAATATTTGTGGATTAATCTAGTGGTAGAGATTACAGTCTATCAACTAGTCGAGATTTAACAGTTGATGACGTTTACGGATGTAAGGAGCTAAATGCGACTTTATGTAAAGGTGAATACGTGATTAAAATTATGTTTATATTTGTAGTGGGCCTATTTGTCTCTGGTTCGATATGTTTCAATCAATTTGTACAGTTTGAAGTTCCGCTTTATTATGAAGGAAAAAATTATCACTCGGGTGTATATTTAGAGATAAGAAGAAGCAACGAGCTTGATGAAGTGGTTGTTGAAGCGTTAAGTGTTTTCCTGGAAAAAGTAATCGAGAACAAGCTAGATGAGGCAAATCAATATTTGTATGTTGAACCTTCGTTAATGAGCGCCGAGAAACTACAGCAATCATACTACAATGCTTTTTCAGGGGTAAGTCAATATGAAATTTTGAGTGTTGTTTCATATAATGTGTGTAAGCGTCTGTGGAAAGACACCTATCCTTTAATCGTTGTTTCCAATTCAACATTCCAAGGCATCAGGTAATCTAAGTTTTCAGGTTTCTTCGGCAACT
>JADGFH010001045.1 GCA_016743925.1 Labilibaculum sp. | reverse complement strand
ATTTAAAAATATTTGAAGTATTGAAAAAAGCAAATATAATTATACCGTTTCCTCAAAGAGAAGTTCGAATTGTTTCTTCAAAATAATACAAGTAGTATAGAGCAAAAGTGTTGCATCTTATTAAGCGAAAATATAATTTTATACATGTAAAGCAAACAAGCATAATGAAAAAATTTCAATAGTATTTCTTTAATTGTAGCTTTATGATATACTGAAAAAGACAATATTAAAGGAAGGGTTTAATTATGGGTTTTTTTGAAAAAGATAAAAAAAATAGCAGACAAATTTCTGTTTTAGAAAAAGAGAATCAGAAGTTACTTACTGAAGTTAGTATATTAAAAGAGACTTTAGCTTTTAAAGAAGATGAGTTAAGTGAAATAAATGATAATGTAGAGTTAAATTCTAAATTATTAATACTTGATTTACTTATAAAATCTTATGAGAGTGGAGTTGGCTTTTTACAAAAGATTATGCAAGCAAATGTTGAAGCCTTAGAAGAGGCAACGAATTTAAACAATAGAACAAGTACAAGAATTGATAATGTTAAAGACCAACGAAAGAATGTAGTAAATAGTGTAGAACAAATTGTTGAAGAGACTTCTAGTCTTGAAACAGGAGCGAATACTCTTAATGAAAGTGTTACATCAATTTCTGATATAATCAATCTTATTAAAGATATTTCAGATCAAACAAACCTTCTTGCTTTAAATGCTGCAATCGAGGCTGCAAGGGCGGGTGAACATGGTCGAGGGTTTGCTGTTGTTGCAGACGAAGTAAGAAAATTAGCAGAGAGAACACAAAGAGCAACACAAGAGGTAGAAATGAATATCTCTCATTTAAAGCAAAATTCTTTAGGAATTTTAGAAATGACACAAAAATTTAGAGAGAGTGGAGATTCTATTAATAGTAGTTTAGATAGTTTCTTTGAAGAGTTAGAATTTGTTATTTCTAATTCTGATCGTATTTCTGAAGTTACAAAAAACATAACAAATGAAATTGCTATTGGAAATGGAAAAGCTGACCATATACTATTTAAGTTAATAGCATATAAAGCTTTTATAAACAATGATATACCAGAAAAAATTCAAAATGAAAATGAGTGTAGATTTGGAAAATGGTTTGCTATAAATAATGAACAAATTAAAGATGATAAACAAGTGTTAGACTTATTAGTTAAACATCATAAAAATGTTCATGATAGCGTAAAAACAGCAATTAAAGAGTGGACATCAAATAAAAATTTTGATAATTCTATTGAAATGATGAAAAGTGTAGAACACTCAAGTGAATATGCTTTTGAAGAGTTATACAAATCTTTTATGAAAAAAAGATAATAAGGTAGAAATTACTACCCTATTTAATTATGCTTTTAATATCTTCGTTAGAAATTTCTTTCGAATTATATTTTATAATAAGTTGTTTTTCATTTTCATTCTTGTACCATTCTACTATGCCTTTAGTTGAGTTAAGAGTTTGTAGTTGTTTTTTACTGAACTTTCCGAATGGAACATATAAGTTTTTAGTAAAAATGGGGTTTTCCATAGAGATAATAAGTACAAGCCAGAGTATACAGGTAACTCCAACTACAATAGCTATAGATTCTATGCCATACCATTTAAGATAGTGTCCACCCCATAATGCCCCTGTAAAAGTTCCAAAATGACCAAAAGAGTTAAATATACCTAAAGCCAGACCTTTTTGATGTACTTTTGCATATTTACTTGCTAAAGATTGAAGTAGTGGCTCGTGTACGTTGAATCCTACAAAAAAGACAACAACCCCTGTTATGAAAAATGTAGCTGAGTGCGTAAAGCCCATGATAGCAAATGATGCACCAAAGAGTACAATTCCTATTATAAGAACCTCTCTTGGTTTTTTCTTTTTTTCACCCATAACGGCTGAAAATCCCATAGCAAAAATACCAAAAATCATAGCAGGCATATATACTTGCCAAAGGTCACT
>JADGFH010001044.1 GCA_016743925.1 Labilibaculum sp. | reverse complement strand
ACTCTAAGGCTTACGAATTTATTGGTTATCCAATATAGTAAGTAAGAGCCACCGAAAGTAAATACTCCAACAATGACTAATGCCAAGATGTGCATTAGAAAGGTTCTAATTTCTCCATGTATAAGTCCAACTTCATGAGCAAAGACAGAGGTTAAAAGCATTCCGGTAATTCCACCCATCCCGTGCGCTGGAAATACATCTAAAGTATCATCAAGAGAAGTTTTTCCCTGGAGGGTGATAGCATAATTACTTACAATAGATGCAATTACTCCAATGGTTATAGATGCTCCAACAGTTACAAAACCTGCTGCTGGTGTAATCGCAACCAATCCTACAACCAATCCAATCGCAGCTCCAAGTCCAGAAGGTTTGTGACCTCTTGCGCCATCAAGGAAAATCCAGGTTAGCATTGCCGCTGCTGAAGCAGTATTGGTATTAAGCAATGCGAGTACTGCAGTCGATGAAGCTTCAAGAGCAGATCCTGCATTAAAACCGAACCAACCAAACCACAACATTCCTGCTCCTAGTAATACAAATGGAATGTTTGATCGCTTCTCATTGTATTTCGATTTTGTTCTTTTACCTAAAAACATAGCTCCTGCTAATGCTGCAAAACCTGCCGACATGTGAACCACTGTTCCTCCAGCAAAATCTAAAACCCCCATGTTACGAAGGAATCCATTTGGATGCCAAGTCCAGTGTGCAAGTGGTGCATATATAAATATTGTGAAAAGACTAATGAAAATCATATATGATCTAAATCGCACTCTACCTGCAAATGATCCGGTAATTAATGCGGGAGTAATGATAGCAAACTTCAGCTGAAACAGAGCAAAGAGTGCAAATGGAATAGTTGGAGCCATTTCTGGATGTGTTAATCCGCCAACATTTTTAAACATGAGGTAAGTTAAAGGATTGCCGACAAGGCCAAAGCCTTCAGGGCCAATACTGTCTCCAAAAGCAAGACTAAATCCAACGGTAACCCAAATCATACTCACAATACCCATTGCAACAAAACTTTGAAGAATAGTTGAAATAATATTACGAGGATCTACCATTCCTCCATAGAAGAATGCAAGTCCGGGAGTCATTAAGAGAACGAGAGCTGTTGACGTTAACATCCATGCTACATCACCTGAAACAATATTTGGATCACTAACACCAAATTCCACACCTGGAATAAAAATTCCAATAATCGATACTACAATAAGTAGCAAGAAGGCATAAAGCCACTTTCTATTGTTCTTCATCACAATAATCATTTAAAAAAATGTACAAGATCCGTTTGGTGTGATTATGGATTGTAGTCCGTTAAATACTACGCTTCGATTTCAAAAATAGTATAAAAATTAGAATCAACCTAATTAAAAATAGGGGTGATGTGTGTTTTTAGTTAGTTTTTGAAGAGGCGAACCCCATTTTGATGGTATTGTGTTTGGACTATATGGGTTTTTATGGCTTGGAGGTGTTTGGAAATATAGGGTATAAAAAAAGCTCCAAATATTGGAGCTTTCTTTTAATTTTTTTCGATGTTTAATCGATGAATGACGAATTTGCCTGTGTTCTTTTTAATTAAGAAGTTGACTCGGAATTTACCTTTTTTAGTAACCAAATCACCAATAACGTAATTGGCACCAGGTTTTCCTCCTGTATGCTTTTTTTTAAAATCCGTAGGAGGATATTCTCTGAAAAATTTAGCCATAATTTGCTTGGCTTGTGATTTACTATAAATAGCCTCTTTGTCCTCAATCGATAATTCAATACGATTTCCAAAGAAATTCGACAAACTAATGCTATTGCCTTGTTTAAAGGCGGTAATTAATTCTCTTGGCAACTCATTTTGAGTTTGAGAACTTACAGATGAAGAACAAACTAATAGGAAGAATATTCCTGTAAATATGTATTTTATAAATCTCATATGAATAAATTTCAATTTAATATCATATACCTTTACGCAAATACTGT
>JADGFH010001043.1 GCA_016743925.1 Labilibaculum sp. | reverse complement strand
GAATAATGATTCTGGCATCATGCTCAAGATCAATTTTATCAACAGGAATAAATTTCTTGATCTGTAATTCCAATTTATTTAAGAAATCAGTAAAAGCGCTTTTTCGGGTTCTGATGAAATCATCATACTTTTCTTGTGAAGAAAAGGCATTTTTCATCTGTTCCTTAGTCGCATTTTCATCTTTATTCAAAAAATCACGGACAAGACCGTTCACTTTAATTTCTATTGGATTTTTACCTACCTCATGAGAACGATTGATTCTTATTTCAAAAAGGTAACTGAAGTTATGGGTATCATCTTCATGCTCTAAAACAAGATAAATTGTCTTAAAAAATCTGGAAACATCTTCATCCATTTCAAGACTATAATTATCCATAGCCTCTTCCATATCGTTCTCTTTGCCATCACAATCAAGATAGAAATCAAGATCGTCTTGTGAAATACGAATGATATTATCAATTCCCATCGAACGAAAAACATGATTCAATTGCTGTAATATGGAAATTGCAGTAAATGTTTCATGCTCTACCTTATCTGCAATTTGACCCCCAGACAGTTGAAACAACATTCTTTTGAAAATTCTTTCGGGTTTAACTTTTTCTATATTGGTAAGTTGTGCTGGATCTATCGAAAGACTGCCGCTGAAATACATATGTAATAAGTTTGGTTATTATTTATCTCTCCATATCGCCTCAGAACTGTGCAAAGGCAGAAGAATTATACTTTGAAAAATTTCAACGACAATTTAACCATATTATCAATACGCTTAACCATAATAATTCTAAAATAGGCAACAAGTTTATTTATTCAAAAGGATCCAACTCACAAACAATTATTCAATAGCGTTTCGAACATGCATTTAAGAATTAGTGTATATTCAAAATCTCAAAAACAAAAAAAGAGATACAACTCCATGTTGTATCTCTTTTTATATATGTCAATTTAAAGTTTCTATTTCTAGATTACTTCATCCACGAATCAACCAATACTTTATTAGCTGTATACCATTCAGTAGCTCCAGCTTCTTCTCCTTTGGTTTTAATAGCTGTCATTAGTTCGTACAACTGCGCTTCTTCAAGTTTAAAGTTTTTGAAAAAAGTAGCTGCAACAGGTTGATCTTTTTCAAATCCTCTTCTTGAAATGATTGTGCAAGCATCCTTTGGATAAATTCCCTTAGGATCTTCTAAATATTTCAAGTCGTTTTTGGTCCATTTGAAATGAGGTTTCCATCCAGTTATTGCAATCCACTCTTTATGCTTGATTGCCTTATCAAGACTAGCAACCATAGCAGGTCCACTTGACGTGATTTGTTCGAAATCAAGTTTATATTGGTCTATTGCTTTAAGCGTGTTAGCATGAATACCTGCACCACTACCAATACCAATAATTTTACCTTCAAATTTATCTTTATTGGCGTTCAATTCTTCTATAGAGTTAATTGTAACATATGCAGGAACTACCAAACCAGTTGTACCTTCGCTAAACGATTCGCCTAATTTTACTAGTTTATCACCATAGTCGGCCCAGTAATCTTTGTGCGTATTTGGAAGCCATGCATCAAGAAACACATCACCTTTTGAATTATCTTTTGATAATTCGCCATAGATCATGCCTGGGGCTAGGTTGGTAATTTCCACAGCATAATCATTTGCTTCGAGTGCTGCTTTAGCCAAATAAGTGAAAGCAATTCCTTCACTCCAATTGGGATAAAAGATGCTAACTTCTTTTTTAGCTTCACTTTTTTCTTTTTTCTTCCCACTGTTATTGCATGAACTAACTGAAACAGTTAATACTACAGCAACAAGTAAGATTCCTAAGTTTCTTAATTTCACAAGCACACTGACTAGTTTTTCAGTATCGCGGGGGTGCAACCCAATACTGGGTTCATCCAAAATATACATTGAACCAACCAAGCTGCTGCCCAATGATGTTGCTAAATTTATTCGTTGTGATTCACCACCAGAC
>JADGFH010001042.1 GCA_016743925.1 Labilibaculum sp. | reverse complement strand
CTTCTTTTCCTTTGTAAATAACTCTATCTGGTCGTTGCACACCACCTTTCCCCAACAAGATATCTCGCTCGTTTACAACAGTCCAATCTTTAGAAAACCATTTTTTCACAATTGGATCATCCAGTAATTCCTTTGCAAACTCCAAAACTTCATCAGCTTGTTTCTGATCAAGTTTGCCTTCAAACTGCAATAAACTCACGGCCTTTGTAACATCTTCTTTAAATTCGATCAATTGAAATAACTGATGCAAAATATTTCCTCTACTTACCGGCGAAAAAGTTTCTACCGATTCAGCTTCCGAAAAATCAAAATAATCCGCAGAATGTGCTCTTAATTTTAATCGATCATCCAATAAAGATGCTGGGTATTCTTTACGCTTCTCTTTCTCCTTTTGGACTGCATTGGAAAATTTCATTTCAAGCTCTCCCAATTCAAAACAAAACGCTTCCTTGTTCCAATTTTGATTTAAGGAAACAATTTTACTTCCATTAAAGTCAGAAGAATAATTGTCAGAGCTTTCAAATGCATGAAGCATTACATCAGCAATATTTTTCAAATCTTTTTTCGCAGCTAGCGGTGAATAACTCACAAAAACATCTTCTGCTCTCGTTAACGCGACATAAAGTAGATTCAAATTATCAATATAAGATTGCAATTTTTCCGTGAAATACTCTTGGTAATAAATGGTTTCTTTCAATGCACTGCTATAGCGCACAGGAATAACATCAAGCACATTAAAACCTTCAACTTTTGGCTGACACCAAAGAATACTTGCATGCTTAACACTGTCTAGCTCCCAACTACAAAATGGTAATAGAACTACTTTAAATTCTAATCCTTTCGATTTGTGAATTGTCATGATGCGAATGGCATCTTGTTGATCAGAAACCGAAATTACTTCCTTTCCTTTTCTTTCTTCCCAATAATTAACAAAAGAGTTCAAATCAGGTGCATCGGTCTTCGTAAAGCCTAATACTAAATCTTGAAAGGCCTCTAAAAAAGGAAAATCTTCAGCGTGTTCATTTAACTTGAAAATCTGAATTAATTTTTCAACTAAATCATACAATGCCTGCCTTTTCAATTCAGCTATGTTCACAGTAAATTCTTCCGGAAAAATCGATTCAAATGAATTCTCCTCCTGCGAAATTGCGTATAATTTATCTTGATCCTCATTTTCTTGCTTTTGAATATAAACTTGATATTCTTGCTGCAAAAATCCTAGGTTAATTTTATCATCTGGATAAACAAAGAAATTTAATAAATGCACTAAGAAATTGATGACCGAAGAATTCTTTAAATAAAGAGAATCATTTGAAATCACATCGTAATTCACCCCTTCTTTAGCCAAAGCACTTGCTCTATAAGCCATTATTGCATCTGCAACCATTCCTCCTTCTTTTCCATTTCGCACCAAAATGGATATATCTCTTGCTTGATAGCCCTTTTCTTGAAATTCTTCAATCTTTAAAGGCAAATCTTCTAAAACCTTCTCAACCCAATCAGATTCATTGTCTTTCTCGATAAAATTGGCTCTAACATAACCAGGATATTTCGATTCATTTCCTGGGAAATATTGATATACATCCTGATAGGCTCCTGTGATTTTTTCTTGCTCCTCTGTTAATCCATCGGCAATTTCTGCCGGAATTGATTCATTGTAATTATTTTGAAGTGCTTGTGCTCCAATCGCAAAAAGAGCATTGTTAAAATCAATAACATTTCTGGAACTACGCCAATTGTAATTCAATGTTAATCCATTAACACCAAAACCTTCAAAGTCCTGATCTAATTGCTCTGAGAGTATTTTCCAATCTCCATTCCTCCATCTATAGATAGATTGCTTAACATCTCCTACAACTAACGAATGCTTATCTTCTGCTAATGAATTTGCAACTAGTGGTCTAAAATTATCCCACTGCATAGATGATGTATCTTGAAACTCATCAATCATGAAATGTTGATATAC
>JADGFH010001041.1 GCA_016743925.1 Labilibaculum sp. | reverse complement strand
GCGTTAAGCGTTGGAGTTTTAAGACTAGTAGGGAACTCACTAACTTTTTTCAAAGAATTAAGTTGCTCAACCTGTTTATCGCTTAGATTTATCATTTTTATTCATTTTAGTTTTAAATGGCACATTTATTCTAGCAAGCCTTATGTTGTTCATCTTTATTGATAATAGGGCCAACAGCGGTAAGGATATACTTATTAAAAGCGCCTGTCCCCACGTAATTACTTTGGCAATAGATATTCCACTACCATTATTAACGGTTTCTAATACTTCAAAAATAATTGGTACAATTTGTATTACAGCAATAGCCAATAGAATTATATTGAGATAAAAATTGTGACTATTTTGTTTTTCATTGTTTTCCCTAAGAACAAGGTTTTCTAAATATTCAATACGTTCTAATACACTATTAAGTAGTGTTACAATACCTATTCTGCTTTTAATTTTATCTGCTACTTTTTTACTTATCTCATGTGTTAAATCCTCAAAATACCAAAAATCTTTCATGTTGATTAGTACCCTTCCAATTTGTGTAGTTGCTTTAACTGTTTTGCTCCCTTTTTGGGTTTGTACTTCATTAATTCCTTTTAGTATATCTTTAAGAACCATTTTCTGAACAAAAATCATATCTGTAGTAACGAGCCACCAACAAGCCCGATGTTGCATTTCAATTTTACAATTGATATTGTTAATGGTATCGATTGGGTGTTGATAGAACTGTAGTAAAGTGACAGGAGAACACATATCGATAGTTCCATAAAAATTTGATATGCTCTCAAAGTTTGATTCGTGATTATCTATCCTAAGGTGGGCCGAATGAGTATCCGACCTTAAGAGTAATTGATGAATATTTTGTTTGTGCTTTTCAATATAGGATAAACCCTCTTCATAATTACTTGGAAGTGCTGGCTCTAGTTCAGCTATTTGTTGAAATAAAAATACCTCGCTTACATTTTTAGTACAAACCTTATTTTCGTATAGATAATCAAACAGAGTGACCTTTTCTATAGAGGTACTGTATAAAATATTCTTACCGTAAATTAGATTTATATAGTCTTTATAGTCGGTGTCCTTATTTATAGAAACCTTAATGTAAATAAGCGAGGAATTATAGTCTGTAAAATTATTAATGTAAATGCTTAAGGGGTAAGCTATTTTATTATGCTCTATAGTTCCTTCGTAAATTTTATCTCTTTGTATGGCGGCATTTAATTTTAAATCTAGTTCATCTTTTTGTACATCAATAATTTGATTTAAAAATGCGTCCTTCTTCATTACATTAACAAACGAAGAATCAATATCTGAATTGGCAGGTAGTATAAAATATAATTCAGCTTTTTTTACAAATTCAATTTTCATCGTTTAGGGTTTGGTTAGTTAATTGTATTCTATTTTATCAAATACTAAATTCGGTTGTTAATAATAATAATATCGCTATAAATGTCAAAATCCTAACAGTAGTTGTAAATATTACTTTATTGATACAGTCTTACCCAATCAACGGTCATACTGATTGGAAGTTCCTCTGGATGTGTTATCATTCCTGGCCAAATATGTTCCATTTGCTGATCGATAATAAGATAAAATGGCTGATCAAATGGCCATTGAAAGGTTCCTGCTCCGGCTAGCTTTGGATATTCGTAGGACTTCACACCATTAATGGCATAAACCAACTTATCGGGATACCAACTTACACTATAAATATTGTAACCTGTTGTATCAATATGGGCAGTGGCAGATTTTTTTGGTTCATCTTGCTTTAGGGTGATGGTGTAATGATTATGCGTGGTTTGATAGGCAAAATCATCATGGTTTAGTGTTTCCATGATGTCCATTTCCCCGTTATGATGATTCGGGTATTTATCCTTTTCCGACAGCATCCATATTGCGGGCCACATACCATAAGCCTGATCGAGCTTCGCTTTAATCTCTATACGACCATATTGGAAAGCAAATTTTTCCCAAGAATAGAT